>PWMP01000037.1 GCA_003558145.1 Elusimicrobiota bacterium | reverse complement strand
ATAACACCGCTTCTCTAATTTGTCAACCCCAGCGGGGGCTATCTTTACCACAGTGCGGCCAGGATAGCAAATGAATTGGCGCCTCGATGTTAATGCGGGCAAACTCCCGGGAGTTCTGGCTAGGTTTCTTTAATAAATTTCCTGGTTGCATCCAGGAATGCTTTTATCACCCGTTCGCTTGTCCCGGCAAAATCAGAAATACGTTTCCACTTGATGTCTAAATACTCATGAGCGAGTTCATTGCGCAGTTTTACCCACCGTTCAAGATACCCAACAAATTCTTCAGGAAGTCTGTACTCGCGAACCGTCCGCGCCACCGCCTCACGGTATGTCGGCGGAACACGGCGTTTTTTGCTGCCTAAAACAACTTTTGAAATGTCAATAACAGCGTTTACAATATTTTCAAGCCAACGTTCAATTTCGTTGCGCTTGCGCGGGTCCTGTTCAAAGTCATCCAAAGTAAAACCCTGGTAGACGGAATAAAGGCGAATTTGCTCCTCAACAAAACTAACAGTACGTTTTAAATCCTCCTGATCCCGCGGCGTCAGTGATGTAGAACGCTGGCTAATGGCATAGAATTCATCAACAAAACGACGGTACTCCTCTGCAGCCGAGGTTACAACAGACATAAATTTAAGCCAGACCCCGGTATCCTTTATCACCAGTGGCGTGCCGCGTATCGCTGTTTCCGCCATACTTGCGGGCGCCTTGTTGAGTATCAAAAGATCCACAGCGTCCGTCTCGAGTATTTCAGTACAATCGCGCCATATCTCCTGTTCCTGCCTATAGTCGAGGTCGGACTCCCACTCAATTCTTTTTTTTGAAGGTGATAAATATACTGCTATATCCCAATCGGATTGGCTGCGGCCGGCCCCGGTTGCCCGCGAACCAAAAACAAAAGCCATTACCACATCTTTGCGGCTTTTCAAGTGTGCTTTGAGTTTTTTAATTTTAGCGTCCTGTTCAGCCATATTTATAATATATCAGATATTCTATAAAAATCCAAGCTATGCTATCAATTTATCTATTATCATTTATCCCGTAAACAGCCTGTATGAGGGAGCAGCCCATATGCCGGGCCTGAAATTTTATTTTTAAGTACCTCTCTTTATGCATATTTTCGCTTCTCATCGTAAAATATACAGTATATTTTAAGAAATTCCAACCCTCCTCGAAGGTTCTGTAGTTCTATAACTTCCTGAAGCAGCGGCAGCCTTATTACATCGCGGATTTGTTATTAATCTTTTCGTTTTTTCGGCAATATGGTCATAAGGCATATAGACAAACAGGTATTTTTTGCTATTGTACCTCTACTAAACACAACAAATGTTTTATTTCATAACCATATTCTCACAAATAACGTAACATATTACAACCAAATTTGTCCCAAATTCTACTTTCAGAATACAATTTCACTTTTTTTATCAGTCTATCAGGGGGCTGTTTTTAAAGCCATTATTTTTGTTTGAAGCGCATCCTTAGCCGCCTTTATCATATCTTCCAATTCGGCGTCCATTTCAAGTTTTTCCCCGGACTCAAAACTGAAATAAAGTTTCTTTTTATCTGCCGAAACCTGCCGTACTCCGGATTGGGATGCAAGAAGTTTTATTTCTATTATGTCTATCAAATTTACAGCCGGCGGCGGCAGCTTCCCGAAGCGGTCTTTCATTTCTTCCGTTGTTTCTTTCAGCTTTTTCTTCTCTGCTATGGCAGAGAGTTTCCTGTAAAATGCGAGACGGAGTGAAGAGTCTTCAACATAGTCAGCCGGTATGTAGGCCGACACCGGCAGTGAAATCTCCACTTCAGCGGGAAGAAGATATTTTTCCCCTTTTGCCGAAGCGATTTCCTGCTTCAGTATCTCCATATAGTAATCAAAACCAACTTTAAGTATGTTGCCGTGCTGCCTGGGTCCCAGGATCTCTCCCGCCCCTCTTATCTGCAGGTCTCTCAATGCCAGCTGGAACCCGCTTCCCAGGGCGGAAAAACTTTCAAGGGCCTGCAGCCGTTCTTTTACCTCGGCAGTAAGCTCTATATGCGGAGCATACATAAGATAGCAGTAGGCACGTATATCGCTCCTGCCTGTCCTGCCCCTAAGCTGATAGATTTCTGAAAGCCCGAAACGGTGGGCATCGTTTATTATTATTGTGTTGACATTCGGAAGGTCCAGACCGTTTTCTATTATTGATGTTGATACCAGAACATTAAATTTTCCCCGTCTGAAATCATCCATGACAGAGGCGATCTGATAAGGGGCCATTCTACCATGCATACACCTGAACGATAAGCCGGGGATCTGTTTTGAGAGCATATCCCTTATTTTCTTAAGGCCCTGTATGCGGTTATGGACAAAATAGCACTGTCCGCCGCGGGATACTTCCTTCATTAGCGCTTCCCGTACAATTTCCCCGTCATAGGGCATAATCTCTGTTTTTACTCCGGTTCTTCCGGGCGGAGGAGTGTTTATAAGGGAAAAGCCCTTAACCCTACCCATTGCCATAGCAAGAGTCCTTGGGATTGGAGTGGCCGTTGTGGTCAATATGTCAACATTTTTATACCTGTACCTGAGGTCTTCCTTCTGCTCTACGCCGAAGCGCTGTTCTTCGTCTATAATCAAGAGCCCCAGCGCCGGGAACTCTATATTTTTATTCAAAAGCCGGTGTGTCCCTATAACTATATCGGCACGGCCTGAATTAATTTTGTCAACAATAACTTTCTGTTCGCTTTCCGGAACAAGTCTGGACAGGTGCTCTATTATTACGGGAAAATCAGCAAACCTGCGCATAAAAGTGCTGTAATGCTGCCTGGCAAGTACCGTGGTAGGGGCAAGCAGGGCAACCTGATATCCATTTATTACCGCCCGGAAAGCGGCTCTGGCAGCTACCTCAGTCTTTCCAAATCCAACATCCCCGCATACAAGGCGGTCCATTGCCTTATCTGATTCCATATCGCTCAGTGTTTCCGCAACCGCCTCTTCCTGGTGTCTGGTAAGCTTATAGGGAAAAGCCGATGCAAAGGATTCCTCGGATTCTTCCTGCCCGGGAAATGATATGCCGCGCCGCTGCCGGCCGCTGTAGATTTTTATAAGTTTTCTGGCAAGCGCCTCAACAGAACGGCGGACTTTCCCTGTCGTCTTTCTCCAGGTTTTTGAAGAGAGGCTATCCAGTTTTGTTTTCCAGCGGCTGCCGATATATTTCTGTACCATATCGGCATTTTCAACTGCAACGTAAAGATATGCATTGCCTTTATATTTTATCTTAAGAAAATCCGATACCATACCTGAATGGGATTTTTTGACTATCCCCTCCAGTTGCCCTATGCCGAACTTCCTGTGAACCACATAATCACCTTTTTTAAGGTCTGAGAATTCTTCTATCGGACGGGGCGGCGGAGGTTCAACGGCAAAAACTTTCTTTTTGGAGGGAAATATATCGCCCGGCGCCAGTACGGCTGCGCGGATATCCTCGCTTACGAAACCTTCCTGGAGGGGAGATATAAATCCCTCCGGAGTAATGCCTGTTTCACTATTAAGGGTTTCGACAAGTGAGTCAAGGCGGACCCTGGATTCAGAAGAAAGATATATTTTAAAACCTTCATCCGAAAGGGCCTGAAGCTCCGAAGCTGCGGTCGAAAACGACTGGCTGTATGAAAGCGGGCGTGTGGAAAATTTTATATCCGATCTTCTAAGCGATGTCCTGACTATAATGGATGCGCCGGAGGGAACAGAAAGAGGTTCTTCAAAATCAGAGAGCTGAAAAACAATGCATTTCTCCGGGATATAATCTTTAATGGTGGCGCTGCCGGATATTTCAAACGGTATAACTCTCGCCCCGCCGATACTGCCGGTACTTCTCTGGCCGGAAGGGTTGAAGCTTCTTATGTCAGTTACCTCATCGGCCTTAAAGACCGCCCTTACGGGGTATTCATAACCGGGCGGCCAGTAATCAATAACCTGCCCGCGCCGGGCGAATTCGCCCGGTTCTCCGACTACCTGCGCCCTTATGTATCCTGAAGAAGGCAGTATTTCAACAAGGCGCTTATATATTTTATCCCCTTTTCTGAAGGCAAACTGCCTGTTTTTAAACTCTCCGCTCAGCGGCATTGTCTCGTTTAACGCCTGGAGGGAAGCAGTTATAATACCTGCGGATCCGGAAAGAAGATAATCGGCCGCCTTCATCCTCTGGACAGGAGAGTCGGAAGGCAGGCGCAGGACATCCTGACCCAAAAAACTTTCTACAAGACCGGTAAAATCATGTATTTCACTGTCTGAAGAGACAACGGCAAGCAGAGGTTTTTTAACCTCTGCCTGAAGCTCGGAAATAACAGATGCCGCGGCCGGATCGGTAAGCCCGGAGAGGTAAACGGGTTTTTTAAAGGTTATTTTATATTTTAATTCTTTAAACCCGGGCGTTTTATGCCAGAAACGTTTCACTTTTGGGAACGTACTACTTTTTTCAGGAGTTCCAAATCAGATTTATATTTCAATAGTTTTTCCGCTTCTTTGAACGCAATCCAACCTGCTGTTTTTATTTCTTTTGACGGGCTGCCCTGCTTCTTAACAGGGCTCATTAAAAACCAGTTAACTTTCTTGTTAACCAGTTCGCTTCCCCGGCGGAAAAAGTAGCCCGCGGTTCCAAGCTCCTCATCTACAGAACATTTGTAGCCGGTTTCTTCAAGAACTTCCCTGAGCGCCGCCTGGATTAAATCTTCCCCCTTTTCTATCTTGCCCTTTGGAAAAGTCCATACCTCTCCTCTGCCTGCAGGAGTTTTGATTAAAAGGACCTGGTTATTCCGGACTGCTACTCCTCCAGATGAGAACTCAAACGTGTTTTTAAGAGCCATCGCCCTTACCCAGCGCCTCGCTCACAAAACGGGAAGGAATATGCCAGCGGCTGCGCCCGTAAAGCATTCTCTGGGAGGCGGAAGTAAGGTAGAGAAGGTCCTGCGCGCGCGTCATTCCTACGTAACAGAGCCTCCTTTCTTCTTCCATCTGGGCCGGGTCTACCAGAGCGTCCCTGTGAGGGAAAAGCTCCTCCTCCAGGCCGCTTATGAAAACCACGGGAAATTCAAGGCCTTTAGCAAGATGGAGGGTCATAAGGGTCACGCAATCTTCCGATTCGTCCCAGTTGTCTATCTCCGACACAAGGGAAATCTCTGCCAGGACTTCCTCCAGGGGTTTATTTCTTGTTCCTTTTTCCGAAAATGCCGACACAAGTTCCTCAATATTTTCAAGGCGGCTGCGGCTTTTTAAATCATCGTCGTTTTCCAGCATGCTGTGATAACCGGTGAGTTCTATTATCTGTTTTGCCAGGCGGGCAAGGTCGTTTTTCCCGAGCGTTTCTTTAAAATTTACAAACAGTTCTCTCAGCTGGAGAGTTTTTGTTTTAAGCTTATCCGGCAGAAGTTCCGGATTTTCAACAACGAGATTAAATATTGAAAGAGATTCCTTCGCGGCCGTTTTTTTAATTTCTTCAAGGGTTTTGTCACCTATTCCCCTTGACGGATAGTTTATTATACGCTCCATGCTTATGTCGTCGGCGGGATTGACCAGCACTTTCATATAGGCAAGTATGTCTTTTATTTCTTTTCTTTCATAAAACCTTACACCCCCTACTATATTATATTTTATTCCGGCCTGGCGGAACGCGTCTTCAAACGCCCTGGACTGCGCGTTGACCCTGTAGAAAACCGCTATATCCGAGGGCAGGTAGTCGCCCTCCAGGGTAAGACGCATTATTTCTGAGGCCACGCCCCGGGCTTCTTCCCTTGAGGTCATAAATTCCTGCCAGAGTATTTCTTCCCCGGATCCCCTGGAAGTCCACAGTTTTTTCTTTTTGCGGGACTTGTTCTGACGTATCACATTATGAGCGGCGTTAAGTATGTTTTGTGTGGATCGGTAGTTTCTCTCAAGCTTGAATGTCTTTTTACAGTTGAAAGTTTTTTCAAACTCAAGTATGTTTTTTACATTTGCACCCCTGAACCTGTAAATAGACTGGTCATCGTCTCCAACGGCGCATATATTATTCTGGGGGAGAGCAAGCGTTTTAATTAATACGTACTGGGCATAGTTTGTGTCCTGATATTCATCAACCATTACGTATTTAAATCTTTGGGTGTATTTTTCCCTGACCTGCCTGTTTTCTTTAAGCAGCCTTATGCATTCTACCAGCAGGTCGGCAAAGTCATACCCGCCGTTGCCGGCAAGCAGCTCCTGATAGCAGCGGTATACCTGCCCGACCGTGTATTTCAGCCTGTCCGAAGAGGCAGCGGCATTGATTAGATAGCTTTCAACGTCAAGAAGGTTATTTTTTGCGTTTGAAATAATTTCCCTGATCTTGGCCGGAGGATAGTGTTTAGGGTCAAGATCCAGTTTTTTGAGGCATTCCTTTATGGCTACCAGCTGGTCCTGTTCATCATAGATTGTAAAATCCTTCCCCACATCATACCTGAGTATTCTGTTGGCAAGGGAATGAAAAGTCGAAATCCAGACGCTTTCGCCTTCAGGGCCGGCAATAGATTTTATCCTATTTCTCATTTCTTCGGCAGCCTTGTTGGTAAAAGTTACCGCAAGTATATTAAAAGGAGAAACGCCCT
>PWMP01000001.1 GCA_003558145.1 Elusimicrobiota bacterium | reverse complement strand
CATAAAAATATAAAAACCGTCTTCCTGGTATAAGTACTGGGCGGGCTTTCTTTCAACTATTGCCTGCAATATTGTCTCGTTAGCCCGAAAAGTTTTTTCTATTATCTGACCGCCGCTTATATCTTTTGCCTTTACTTTCATGTAGGCGCCGCCCTTTCCGGGTTTATGATGCTGAAACCACTGCACACTGCAGATTTTGTTGTCAAGCACTACGTACATTTTAGTCGTTATTTTATTTACTGGAATTTTCTGGTTAATTTTCTGTTTCCCTCCCGCGTTATTAAATATGTGTCCTCTATCCTTATCCCACCCTCAGACGGTATATATATTCCCGGTTCGACAGTAACTATCATTCCTTCCGCAAGAACCTGCCTGCTGTACGGACTCAGGGACGGAGACTCATGAACATCTATTCCCAGTCCGTGACCTAAATTGTGTACGAAATATTCTTCCAAACCGTATTTTTTAAAAACAGCCGATGACGCCGCGTGTACGTCTTTACACATTATGCCTGGACCAAGAGATTTTTCTGCAACGATTTTTGCTTCCCTAACCTTATCTTTTATTGATCGCAAAAAATCATATTTGTTTAATTTATCCAAAATAAATGTTCTTGTCAAGTCACTTGCATATTCAGAGAATTTAACCCCGCAGTCTATCTTAAGCGGCCCGCAGCCTATTACGTACGGACCCGGGAAGTGATGCGGAAAAGATGCATTTACTCCCGAAGCAACTACCGGAGGGAATGCCGCGCCTCCACAACCGCTGTCCCGGCTCCGGGCTTCTATGTAAGCCGCAAGTTCAGATTCACTGCGCCCGCGCCATTCTTCAGGCTTTACAGAATCAATTATGCCGCGCGCATACCGGCAGGCTTTTTCTACAAGTTTTATTTCATCTTTGTCCTTAACCATCCTTATTTTTTCACATATTCCCTCACAGAAAACAATGCTGCCTCCAAAATTTTCCACAACTTTAAGGGCCAGGGAATGTGAAATTTCGGAACTGTCGCACAGGACTTTTTTGCTTTTCAATCTTTTGGATATCTCAGGCAGTGGAATCT
Source organism: Elusimicrobiota bacterium (assembly GCA_003558145.1). GTDB lineage: Bacteria > CG03 > SLGR01 > SLGR01 > PWQF01 > PWMP01. Next base: position 5,569 of record PWMP01000001.1, on the reverse strand, counting down.
TTCCGGTGAAAGATTCCAAGTCGCCATTAAAGGAAGCCTCCCGGCAGGCCTGCAGATAGTTTACCGAAGGAGAATACAGTACTCTTTCATCCGGGGCGGCGGCAAAGATCCCTCCGCCGCGCACACCCGTGAAATAGTAAACGCTGCTTCTCCCGAATATTATACTGCATTCGGCTCCGGAGGCGGCGGTTTCCTCCAGTAGCTTTTTTATTCTGTTTTCTGTATTAATCGCGCAGCAGCCTCTAGCGCCAGCAGATAGCTTTGAAGAGAAAAGCCGCATATAAGCCCGTCCGCAACAGCGGCAGTTATAGATTTATGCCTGAAATCTTCACGCGCAAATATATTTGAAAGATGAACTTCAACAACATATCCCGAAAAGGCCTCAAGAGCGTCTCTCAAAGCAACACTGGTGTGTGTAAACACAGCCGGATTTATTATTATTGCCCGGGCGCCGGCTTCCCCTATTTTATCGACAAGCTGTCCTTCATGGTTGGACTGAAAAAAATCCATCTTGAAACCCATTTTAGCAGCTCTGGATTCTATTTCTGCATTTATATCTTCCAGGGTAGCGCTGCCATATATATCCGGCTGACGGGTTCCGAGAAGATTAAGGTTAGGGCCGTGTATGACTAGTATTTCCTCCATATAATTATTCTCCCTTTTTATTCAAAAAGGACTTGAAGAGTTCTATCGGAACGGGAAGTATAATTGTCGCGTTTCCCTCCCTTGCCTTTTCGGAAAGAGTCCGCAAAAACCTGAGTTGTATCCCCACGGGATTACGGTCTATGATTTCAGCGGCGGCAGCAATTTTTTCCGATGCCTGGAATTCTCCCTCCGCGTTTATTATTTTTGCTCTCCTGTCTCTTTCGGCTTCGGCCTGAGCGGCTATCGCCCTCTGCATACTTTTGGGTATCTGCACGTCCTTTACTTCAACCATGGAAACTTTTATCCCCCAGGGATCCGTAGCTTTATCTATTATGGTCTGAAGCTTGGAGTTGAGTTTTTCTCTTTCCGAAAGGACTTCATCCAGCTCGGCCTCGCCCACTACGCTTCTCAAAGTAGTCTGAGCTACCTGTGAAGTTGCCATAACGAAATTCTGAACTTCAACTATAGCTTTTGACGGATCCATTACCCTGAAGTAACAGACAGCGTTTACTGATGCGGGCACATTGTCTTTTGTTATTACTTCCTGAACCGGAACATCAAGGACTACTGTTCTAAGTGACACTTTAACCATTTTATCTATTACAGGTATTATAAAGAACAAACCCGGTCCTTTAGCCTCAACGAGCCTTCCAAGCCTGAAGATAACACCTCTTTCATATTCCGGAACAATACGCACTGCCGAAATAAGTATGACCACCACAACAAGAATTACCGCAAACATCATTTTACCTCCTCTTTTTTCTTTCTTCGTACCATCAGAATATTGCCTGATACGGATTCAACCGTAATTGATTCCCCGCGGCCGGCAGCATCTGAGCCGAAAATTACTGCTTCCCACATTTCTCCATGCACGTAAACTTTCCCGCGCGGATTCAGCCTTTCAATAACTTCACCCTCAAGGCCTATCATTCCGTCAAGGCCGGTTTCTATTCTTTTCTTTTGGGCTTTCAGTCCGGCGGCACCTGCCGCTAATAAAAAAACAATAACAACTAAAATTATCAAAGCATTCATTGGAGTTTTTTCCTCACAAAAAGAATATTACCGCTGGCTCTTTCAACAAGAACTTTCTCTTTTAATTTAATGTTACCATCAAGGCTGGAGGCGTTCCATATTTCGCCTCTTACATAAATTTTGCCGTCCGGTTTAAGTTTTTTTATTACTTCCCCTTCCATCCCTTTCATCCCCTCCGGCCCGGTGGAAACGGCTTTTTTCTGTATCTTGGCGCCAGCTCCGGCTGCAAATAGAAAAAACGCCCCTATAACAGCAGTAGAAGCAAACACCAGGGAAGGTTCAACCCTTAAGGGAAAATCCGTAACGTCAAAAAGCATAAGAGATCCTATTGCAAAACTCACAATGCCGCCAAATGTAAGTATCCCGTCAGTTGGAACCCATACATCAAGAAGCATAAGCCCACCGCCCAATATAATGAGAAGAACTCCCACGGTATTAACGGGTATTAACTGCAGGGCCAGGGCGGCAAGAAGAAGACATATCCCTCCCAGAACGGCTCCGAACTCTATACCGGGGCTGGAAGCTTCGTATATAAGTCCGTAAATACCCAGTATTAAAAGAAGGTATGCCAGATTCGGATGGGAAATATAATTTAAAAACTGCCTTATAAGCGAAAGCTTTTCTTCCCGGAAAGGGTTTTTGAAAGACAAAGTAACTACAGTGTTAAATTTTTCTATTTCCTTTCCCTCAAGTTTAACAGTGAAATCCAAAAAGTCATCAACAACGTATTCTACTACATTCAATTCCAGGGCCTCCGATGCCGTTATGCTTTCGCTTTCGACAACAGCCTTTTCGGCCCATTCCGTATTACGGGAATGTCTTTGGGCAAGAGCCTTCATGAACGACCTTGCATCTTCTACGGCTTTTTTTCCGGCTCCTTCGGGCACGCCTTCCCCGCTTATGCTTACCGGATGTGCGGCCCCTATATTCGTACCAGTTGCCATTACTGCCAAGTCCGAAGCCATCACAATAAACGCCCCTGCACTGGCAGCCCGCGCACCGGCATCACCAACATAAACGATAACAGGCTTTTCACAGGACTCCATAGCCTTTATAATTTGCCGCATTGATTCCATAAGGCCGCCGGGAGTATCCATTTTTATAACTGCAAAAGGAGCGTCAATATCCTTAAGGTGGCGCTGTATATGCTCAGCTATTACCGGGTTTACGGTTCCTTCAAGCCTGAGAAGAAGAGGATTTTGTTCTTCTGCTTCAAGATGGTTAGAAAATATAACGGCTGCTGCTGCAGCCACAAACAGTATTTTATAGGGAAATCTCATTTAAAGCTTTTTCTACCAGGCTGTCTTCAACCGGTACACCTATTTTTATTTTACCTATTTCTTCAGGAATCACGAATTCAAGTTTTCTTTTACTGACCTTTTTATCAAAATACATTCTTTCAACCAGTTTAGAGATATCCGCACCTGCCGGAAGGTTTACAGGCAGGCCGAACAGGCTGAGAAGCTGCCTGATTGAATCGGCAAGGCCTTTGCCGGACAGACCCATATGCGCAGAAATTTGCGCCGCCAGAACCATTCCCACAGCTACTCCTTCCCCGTGATTCATTTTTCCGTAGCCGGTTTCTGCCTCCAGGGCATGGCCGAGAGTGTGTCCAAGATTAAGCACTTTTCTGAGCCCGCTTTCCTTCTCGTCTTTTTCGACAACTCCGCCCTTTATCTTTACGAATTCACAAACCGCTATTTCCATTATTTCCGGGTCTTTGTTCATTATTCCGGGAGCGTTCTCAGTAATAAAATCAACAAAGCCCTGCCCGGCAATGACAGCATGTTTTACTACTTCCGCCAACCCTGATTTAAATTCTTTCTCCGGAAGCGTTTTAAGAACATCAACATCAATATGCACGTAACGGGGCTGAAAAAATGTGCCTACAAGATTTTTCCCTTCCTTAAGGTTCACGCCCGTCTTGCCTCCTACAGCACTGTCCGACTGTGCTATGAGTGTGGTAGGAACATTAAAAAAAGGCAGGCCCCTCATAAAAGTGGATGCTGCAAACCCTGCAAGGTCGCCTGTCACTCCTCCGCCAAGAGCAATAACGGGTGTTCCCCTTTCGGCGCCGTTTTTAAGCAAAAAGGAATATATCTTACCGGTCCAGTCCAGCGTTTTTGATTCTTCCCCCGCAGGTATTTCAAATAAATTAAACTCAAAGCCCTCTTTCACGGCGGCGGCCGAAAGTCTTGAAGCGTAAAGCGAAGCGACATTAGAATCCGTTACAATAATAATCTTTTTATGCTGTGTATATTCACCAAGGCGGGCGGGAAAAGATTCAATTCCCTCACCTATTCTTACCCTGTATGAATCCGCTTGCACATTTACATCAATAAGCATGGTTATTCCCGCCTTAGGTTACAGTTTCCTTTTCCCGGTGCTTCTCTATAAAGTCTATTATTTTTCTGACCGGATGCTGCGGTTTTTTTCCGGTAGTATCAATTTTCAGATCGCACCTGTCGTAATATTCTTTCCTTTCTTTCATAATTCTTTTTATTTCCGCCAGGGTATCACTAACCTCGAGAAGCGGACGGTGTGAATTCTTTGAAACCCTCCTGTAAATTTCCTCAGGATCGGCTGTCAGGCATACGACAATAGCGTTTTTTTCAAGTTCTTCCATATTTTTGCTGTCTTTTACTACTCCGCCGCCGGTAGATATTACATGGTTGTCAAGCACGGCGACGCATTTTACCGCTTTATTTTCAAAATCCCTGAATACTTTTTCCCCGTGTTTTTTAAAAATATCCGTTATAGTTTTTCCCGTATCATTTTCTATCATTTTATCGGTATCGATATAACCCATATCCAGAATTGAGGCCAGTTTTTTACCGACCGCGCTTTTTCCGGTTGCCATCATCCCGGTAAGTACTATATTCATAAAAAAATACCTTTATTTTTAAAACTCACTTATCTGCTTAAGGTAGTTTTTATAATTTCTTTTCACTTCAACCATTGAATCCCCGCCGGTTTTCTCAAGCATTGCCGAGGCTAATTCAAGCGCGACTGCTGCTTCTCCCACAACGCCGGCGGCTGGAACCGCGCAAACATCCGAGCGCACAATTTCGGAAAAAACTTTCTTTTTAGTCAGCATATCAACCGATTCAAGCGGCTCCTGCAGGGAACTTATGGGTTTCATAACGGCACTGAAAACCAGGCTCTGGCCGTTTGTAATCCCCCCCTCAAAACCGCCCGCATTATTAGTATCCCTGAAAAAACTTTTACCGGAGTCTTCATATTTTATCCTGTCATGAACTTCGGAGCCCCTCATACCGGCCATAGCAAATCCCAGGCCGTTTTCAACCCCTTTCACCGCCTGAACAGACATGAGCGCACGGGCAATTTTAGCGTCCAGCTTAAGGTCCCATTGAATATGAGCCCCGAAACCCGGCGGAACGCCGTCAACAATTACAGAAAATATTCCTCCAACGGTATCCCCTGCTTTTGAAGCCTTTTCAATTTCTTCTATCATTTTTTTCTCTGCATTTTTATCCGTACATCTGAGTTGGCTCTGTTCTGCTTCTTCAAGTATCTTATCCGATGGCATATTTGGATCAGTTGCCCGGATTTTGCCTATCTGTTTAGTAAAACTTGCTACATGTATATCAAGTTCAAGAAGAAATTTACGGGCAAGGGCTCCCGCGGCAACCCTGGCGGCTGTTTCGCGGGCCGAAGCCCTCTCAAGAATATCCCTTATATCGCGGCTGTTGTATTTAAGCACTCCGGTCAGGTCGGCATGGCCGGGACGGGGTTTTACCTGCAGGTATTCATCATCTTTGTCCTCTGCTTTTAAGGACATTATTTTTTTCCAGTTATCCCAGTCGCGGTTTAAAATCTGCATGCTAACCGGGCTTCCCGTAGTCCGGGCAAACCTGATACCGGAATTAAT
>PWMP01000027.1 GCA_003558145.1 Elusimicrobiota bacterium | reverse complement strand
TTTTTATCAAGGAGAAATCTTCTCTTTTTGTAATATCCCTGGCGCCTATGGCCATATGAGCTTCTCCGGAAAGAAGCGGAGCTATCAGCTTGGGAATATCATCTGAGACATATTGATTGTCTGCATCGGTGTTTACTATTATATCCGCGCCCAGTTTTAAAGCGGCATCAAGCCCTGACATAAAAGCCCTGGCAAGGCCCTGGTGCATCGGGAGTTTTACTATATGGTCTGCTCCGGCGTTTTTTGCGGCCTCTACAGTTCCGTCCGTAGAACCGTCATCGATTATTAGCTGTTCTATAGTATCTATGCCATCTATTTTTCTCGGCAGAGTGGCCAGTGTTACAGGAAGAGACTCTTCTTCATTGTAACAGGGTACCTGTATAATCAGCTTCATGCTGCAACCTCCAGGGGTTATTCTTTAAAACAGTAATGCCGGCGAAAAAAACCAGTAATAATCAGCCTTTTTGCCGATCAGTAAACAATTATTTTCAATAGCATAATAATATAAAATAATCGTTCTGTTTACAAACAGCTCGGTGGTTTATTTGATTTACTTGCTTTAAAATAATAGAATATAACTCGTATTTGTTAAGGGAGGAATATGAATTCTATAGTAATAGTGCTTACTGTTTTATTGATAATAGCTTTAGTTTTGTTTGCTCTTTGGTTTGCAGGGCGAAAGAAGTTGGCCGCTACCAAAAAAAAGATACAGAACGGCAAGTTTCCGTCTGACGAAGAGGAGTTGAGGGAATATGAGCGTGTGATTTCGCGGTTGCCGGAACTGCGGCTCCGCAGCGAGGCGGTTAGGCTTCTTTTTGACTACTGCCGAAGGAAACATGCCGGCCGTATGGAAATTATAGAAAAAGCCCTGATATACGGGGAAATGATAAGAAAAGATTTTTCAAATATGGAGTTCTATGAAGACAGTATGTTTGAACTCGGGAATATTTATTTTTTTGAGAAATATGATTTTGAAAAGGCTCTTGAAATATTCAGCGAACTTATGAAAAAGAAGCCGTACTCGCGGTGGAAGGCGGTCTGCGATATAAGGACTAGGCTTATAGAGATAAACATTTCCAGCGAAGAGGCTCTTAAGCTTTATGTAACCGCGGAGAAATATTTTGAAAATTCCAGGTTTGCCGACGCCGAAGCATACCTTCATAATATTATAAAAGACTATCCCGGGAGTGACCTTGCCGGAACCTCCCTGTTTTTTCTTGGGGACATCTACTACTACAAACACAATGACACAAAAAAGGCGTTGTCGTGCTACAGGCAGCTGTACAAGGAGTTTTCCGGCCACCGCAGCTCTGAAAAAGCGATTTATAAGGCGGGAGAGATACTTAGAAAAAAAGAGCAATGGGATAAAGCGATAAAGCTTTACAGGGAATTCAGTAAAAAATTTCCTGAAAGTTCCTACCGGGACGATGCATATTTTTATATAGGCGAATGCTATCAGAATATGGACAGGCCCAGGGATGCAAAAAACGCCTATTCGCTTATACTGGGCGACTATCCCGACAGCAAGTGGACCGACGTTATATACCACAGAGTGCAGGAACTTAACAAAAGAATAGAAGACGAGTGATGCTGTCTCCGGCTGCTTTGATATCAGTTGTTCTGGGGGCAGGTATGACATATTTGGTTATGCGGCTTGCTCTCAAAAAAGGTTTTGTTGACTCACCTAGCGGAGAACTGAAAGAACACTCTGCTCCGGTTCCTTACGCGGGCACTGCAATATTCATTACTTTTATACTGGTGCTATGGGGGATTCGATTATTTACATCATATCCTACCGGAACATTGCACCAGCTGCGCGGCATCGTGTTCGGGGGTAGTTTTGTTTTTCTTCTGGGTATTATTGATGATTTGTATGATCTCTCATACGGGATTAAGTTTCTGGGACAGGCAGCCGCTGCCGGGATACTGATATACTACGGGATAAGTATACGGATATTTCCTTTTGACGTTTTAAATATAGCCTTCAGCGTACTGTGGGTCCTGCTGATAGTAAACGCTCTTAATATTATTGACGTTATGGACGGGCTTGCCCCCGGGGTAGCCGCTATAGCGGCGCTTGGCTTTTTTGCTATTACCCTTCCCGGTGAACTTGTTTACGTTAATGTGGGCGCAATAGTCCTGTTCGGGGCCTTGCTTGGATTCTGGTTTTTTAACCGTCCGCCGGCGAAGGTGTTTATGGGGGATGCCGGAAGTCTTTTTACCGGTTTTATTCTGGCCGCGCTTTCAATGGGAGCCGAATACAGCGGAGCCAATCTTCTGGGGCTTTTTGCTCCTGTTTTTATTCTTATGATACCTATTTACGATACACTGCTTGTAATGTATTTCCGTTACCGTTCCGGCAGGCCTGTATTTAAGGGATCAAAAGACCATTTTGCCATAAGGCTTTCTTCTGCCGGTCTAACTGACTGGAGCATAAACCTTATTGCATATGCGGCCGCACTGGTTTTTGCGGCGGCGGCCGTTATTGTTACTACGGTCTCAGCCGGAATATCTTTTCTTGTTATATCCGCCGTGTTTTTCATCGCGGTTGCGGGTAGTGCCGTACTGAGCGGATTTGACCCCCATCAAAGAAGATGAAGGTTGCGGTAATAGGCGCCGGTCTCACCGGGCTTACGGCTGCTGCGGCCCTGAAGGGAAAAGCGCAGGTAGAAGTATTTGAAAAAAACAAAGTTGCGGGCGGATTGTGCGCCACTGTAGTAAAAAACGGCTACAGATTTGATTACACCGGGCATTTCCTCCACTTCAAAAACGAAGACATAAAAAAAAGGGTTCAGGGGCTTTTTGATAAGGACGAGCTTTTATGCAGGGAGAGAAAGTCCGGAATATATTTTAAGGGGCACTTTATACCCTATCCTTTTCAGAGCCATATACACTATCTTCCGGAAAGGGAAAGAAAAGAGTGCCTGACGGGGTTTTTAAAGGTTCTGCGCGACAGCAGGGCGGAGGACTCCGGCAGTTTTTATGACTGGATGCTTTCCCGTTTCGGCAGGGGCGTCACTGATTATTTTATGCTTCCCTACAACCTCAAATTGTGGACTGTTCATCCTTCAGAGATGACTACTTCCTGGATGGGCCGTTTTGTTCCCCGCCCTGAAGCGGAAGAGCTTATTGCCGGAGCTCTTAGCAGGGGGAAGGAAAAAGAAGGATATAACGCCCTTTACTATTATCCCCGCCGGGGCATCGGGGAGCTGGCATCCAGGCTGGCCGAACAAGCGGGAGAGATAAGATACGGGTGCCGGGTTGAAAAAGTCTTTCCGGAAGACAAAGTTTTAATAGGCGGCGGAAAAAAATATGAATACGATATCCTTATAAATACCTCTCCTCTTAAAAGTTTTGCCGCCGATGTTTTTTCCGGAGAGGACTTAAAAGAAGATGCCGCTTTGCTTAGGCACAGCAGTCTTCTTAATATCAATCTCGGATGGAAGGGGAGCACCGGTCCTGCCGTTCCCGAAGGAACGCACTGGCTTTATTTCCCATCGGAAGAATATGATTTTTACCGGGTCGGTTTTCCTTCAAACATATCTGATTCTGTTGCACCTGAAGGGAGAAGCAGCTGTTATTTGGAGATATCCTGCCGGCCTGATGAACTGCAGAAGCTTGCCGGAGACAGGGATCTTATTGAAAAAACAGTTAAAAAACTTGAGGATGCGGGCGTCCTTCCCGTTTCGGCCGATATTGAGACTGAAGTGGTACTTCCCATTGAGTATTCTTATGTTATATATGACAGGAAAAGGGACGGCGCGGTCAGCAGGATTTTAGATTTTCTGGAGGACAGATCCGTTCTCAGCGGCGGCAGGTACGGAAAGTGGGAGTATTCCACAATGGAGGATGCTATAGAAACGGGAGAGCAGCTTGCGGAAAAATGCCTGAAAAAATAGTTCATATAATAACCAGGCTGGAGTTGGGGGGGGCACAGCAGAATACTCTATACACGCTTGAAAACCTGCAAAAGGGGAGGTCGGGTTTTCTTGTGGCCGGCCGGGGCGGGTACCTGGACTCAACCGCAAAAAAATCGGGTAAGTATTCCGTTTCCTTTTGCCCGTTCCTCGTGCGAAAAGTGTTTCCTTCAGCTGATATTCTTGCCTTTTTCTGGATTTATTTTTATCTTCTTTCTCTCAAACCTGCTGTTGTTCACACTCACTCCTCTAAAGCGGGGATAATAGGCAGGTGGGCCGCTTATTTTGCGCGGGTGCCTGTCATAATACATACTTTTCACGGCTTCGGGTTCACGCCGCTTCAGAAACCTTTTGTGAGAAAATCTTTTATTTTTCTTGAAAGAATCACCGCGACGCTGTCCGATGTTCTTATTACCGTTGCCCGCGATAATATTCGCAAGGCTCTTGCCGAGAGAATAGGAAAAAAGAGCCAGTATATTGTTATTCACAGCGGAATTGACATTAAAAAATTTGAAAAAGCGAAAGAATTTGCTAATATCAAAAACAATCTGGGAATCAAACCTTCGGAAAAAGTAGTCGGAAATATTTCCTGTTTTAAGCCGCAGAAGGGTCTTGAGGTTTTTGTCAGGGCCTGCGCGGAACTTAAAACGAAAGGAGATTACCGCTTTGTTCTTGCCGGCGACGGCGTTCTGCGGGATAAAATTGAAAAATTAATATGCGAGCACGGGCTTACGGATGAAATCATCCTTAGCGGATGGGTTGACGGGGCGGAAAAAGTTCTTCCTGCTATGGATGTTATGCTCCACACGGCTTATTTTGAGGGACTGCCGCGGGTTTTTCCTGAGGCTATGGCCTGCGGAGTACCGGTGGTAGCCACCGAAGTGGACGGAGCGAGCGATATAATTATTGATGGAGTTAATGGTTTTCTTGCTGCTCCGGGCGACTACAGGGCTCTTGCTGCAAAGACTTATGAGCTTCTTGAAAACAGAGATTTGAGAAAAAAAATTGCAGATGAAGCGAGGCGCCGCCTGAAGGAAGATTTTGACATAAGAAAAATGTCCGAAAACCTTAATGAGTTATATAAATCGGAATTGAATAAAAAGGAGAACATATAATGAACGATGAAATAAAAAAAGATGAAATGAACCTGTACAGGGAAATATTCCCCTATTCCAAGGTTCCTCACGTTAGCTTTGAAAAAGAAGCGGCCGTTATGGATATGCCCAAAGAAATATGGATTACCGACACGACTTTCAGGGACGGTCAGCAGGCGAGGGCTCCTTATACGGTAAAACAGATTGTTGACCTTTTTACTTTTATGAACCGTATAGGCGGGGAAAAAGGACTCATAAGGTTCAGCGAGTTTTTTCTTTACAGCAACAAGGACCGCGAGGCGGTCCGCCGGTGCCAGGAAAAAGGCTTTGAATTTCCTAAGATAACGGGCTGGATAAGGGCGGTTGAGCAGGACTTTCAGCTGGTAAAGAAGATGGGGCTTAAGGAGACTGGGATACTGACATCCGCGTCCGATTATCATATTTACCTTAAACTCAAGACCGACAGAAAAACGGCTATGGAAAAATATCTTAAAGTAGTGGATGCAGCGCTTGAAAATGAAATAGTACCCCGCTGTCACCTGGAGGATATAACCAGGGCTGACTTTGACGGCTTTGTTATTCCGTTTGTAAGGAAACTTATGGAGCGTTCAAAACAGAGCGGGATGCCCGTAAAGGTCAGGGCCTGTGATACCCTTGGTTACGGGGTGCCGCATCCGCAGGCGGCTCTTCCGCGTTCGGTTCCTAAAATTATTGAGAAGCTCAGAAAGGAAGGCGGCGTGCCTTCGGAGCACCTTGAGTGGCATGGGCATAACGACTTTCACAAAGTAGTCGTATGCGGTTTTTACGCCTGGCTTTACGGAGCTTCGGCTGTTAACGGAACTCTTCTCGGCTATGGAGAAAGAACCGGGAACCCGCCTATAGAGGCGCTGGTTATTGATTATATGAGCCTTATGAAATCTTCCGGGGGGATAAATCCCCAGGTGATAACCGAAATGGCTGACTATTTCCGTGAAGAGCTTGACGAAGATATACCTCCGTCTTTTCCTTTCGTGGGGAGCGAGTTCAACACTACAAGGGCGGGTATACACGCCGACGGGCTGATAAAGAACGAGGAAATATACAACATCTTCGACACAGCCAAAATACTCAACCGCCCGATGAACGTGGCGATATCTGACAAGTCCGGAACAGCCGGCATATCGTTCTGGATAAACAACTTCATTGATCTCAAAGGCGATGAAAGAATAGATAAAAATGACGAAAGAGTCTTTAAGATACATGATATTGTTCTCAAAAAGTATAAAGACGGGAGAACAACGGCAATGGCAAACGAGGAAATGGAAAACCTTACAAAGGAATATTTTCCCGAGTACTTTGTCTCTGAATTTGAACATCTTAAAAAGAAAGCCGCCCGCCTGGCCGAGCACCTGGTGGAAGACCTGTCCGAAAATGACGAAATCCGGAGTATGGACACCGAAAGAATGGAAAAAGAGATGGAGGAAATCCGCAAGAAACATAACTTTATCCAGTTTATCTATGTCGTTGACCGCAAGGGAGTGAAGATAACCAGGAACATAATAAATCCCAAGTACACAAGTGAATATGAAAAGAAAGATGTAGGGGTTATTTACTCGGACCGGCAGTGGTTTAACCGGGCAATTGAGAGCGGTATGTCTTTCGTTTCCGATTTCTACATCTCAAAAATGACCGGGC
>PWMP01000032.1 GCA_003558145.1 Elusimicrobiota bacterium | reverse complement strand
GGATGCTGCCGGAGAGATAAAAGAAATTTCAGATTTTATAAGCACCAGTTCCGGGGGGCGGGGAGCAGTCCGGGAAATAATAGAAAAAATTTTAAAAGAGAGGGGAAAATGGGGGGAAATACTAAGGAAATTTGACGAAAGTCCGTAAAACAAAGGAATTTAAGCTGGCGCGTAATTTCCTGCTGTCATGCGCAGTTTTTTTTATATCGGTTTTGTTTATTCTGGTTCCGTATAAAATCTCGCTTTTTGCCGGAAGAACGCTGGGTTTTTGGTTTTGCTTTTTGTTCCCGCGCTACAGGGATATTGCCGGTAAAAATTTAAAAAAAGCGTTTCCGGATAAATCACCGGTTGAGATAAAAACTGTCAGAGATGATGTTTTCAGGAATATGGGAATGAACCTGGCTGAACTGTGCATGCTTAATTTTCGAAGCCGTTCTTTCTGGTTTGGCAGGATTGAAATGAAGGGAAAAGAACATATAGACAAGGCACTGAAGGAAGGAAAAGGGATAATCCTTCTGTCGGCTCATATAGGAAACTGGGAACTTATGGGAGCTTGTCTTTCAATGGCAGGTTATCCCCTGGATGTTGCCGCAAGGGTAATAAAAAATGTCTTTCTCAACAATATGCTTGTCTTTTTCCGTTCACTGCGCGGAGTAAACACCGTATACCGTTCGGGGACAGGAAATTTAAGGCGCATGGCCGAATCATTAAAAAAGGGCCGGTTTCTTGGCATCCTTATTGATCAGGACACAAGAAAAGGAGGAGAGTTTGTGGATTTTTTTGGAATGCCGTGTTATACGCCGCTAAGCGTGGCCAGGTTTTCCGAACTGAGAAATACAGTAGTATTGCCGGGATTCATATACAGAAAGAAAGATTTAAGGCATAGCATCCGCATTATGCCGGCAATTACTAAAATAAGCGACAGAGTTGCCGCTACAGCCGTGCACAGTCGAATTATTGAAGATTTTTTAAGAAAATATCCTTCTCAGTGGATATGGTTTCACAGGCGCTGGAAGAGGCAGCCGGTATGAGATTTTTCTTTTTAATTCTGGGGGTTATGCTTGTTTTCGGGTGTTCCTCTCCGCCTGAAAGACACGGTGATGCAGAAGTTTCTGCAGGACCGGATAAATTAATTGAAGGGGTCACCCTGACAGAAATGGACGGACCCGATAAAAAGTGGGAATTAAATGCGGCGACGGCTGAACTTATAAAGGAATCAGGCAGGGAACTGATAAAAGTTCGGGACTACAAAATGAATTTTTTTGAGGAGGATTCAGCCGTTTCCGAACTAACCGGAATTGAAGGAGAATATGACCGTGATACGGAAGTTTTTGATGCTCCCGGCCGAGTGGAAATAATTTCCGAAGACAGAAAAATTATTACGTCTTACGTGCGCTGGCATCCGGTACGGGAGATTTTTACAACCGATATGGAGGTTGAGATTTACACCCAGCACGGAGTGGTGAGAGGAATAGGAATGGTTGCTTCGAAAAATTTAAACGAAATAGACATAATTGAAAAGATAAGCGGAGAGTTAAGGCATATTGAAGCTGATTAAAAAGTTTTATATATTATCTCTTTTGACACTGGTTTTTTTTCCGGTTCTTCTGCGTGCTGATAAAATAAAAATAGACAGCGATTCGATGAGGATACTTCGCAGGGGGGAAATCATAGAATTTACAGGAAACGTAAAGGTTACTTCACCGGAGATGACGGCAACAGCCGAACGGGCTACAATGGCTCAGGGCGGTGAAGTGGTCACCGCGGAAGGAAATGTAGAACTCTATTATTCCAGCGGCGCGTGGGATTTCAGCGGCTGGGGGGAAAAGCTTGTTTTCGATCGCGGACAGGGTTATATGAATATACAGCAGGACGTGAAAGTTATATACCAGCCGGGCATAACGGCTACTACTACGGTTGTATTTGCCGACAATGCGGAAGTCAACTTTTCAGATGGCCGCCAAGAAGGAAGATTTGAGGGCAATGTTATTGCGGTAAGGGGAAACGTAAAGGTCACTGCGGGCCTTGCTCATTATGACAGGGAAAGGGAGGTTTTCACCTTTACCGATGATCCGGTTGCTTACAGCGATATGGAGCAGGCTTATACTAAATATAAGGGAGAAAGGATAGTATTCAGCCTGGTTGTAGAAGAAGTTTCCATGAGAGGGAACGCGGTGACAAGGATAAAAATTAAAGATGTCCCTGGAATGTAAAAATCTTATAAAAGAATATAGAAAAAAAGCTGTTGTTGACGGCGTATCCATTGAGGTCAGCAGAGGAGAAATTGTAGGCCTCCTGGGTCCTAACGGCGCCGGCAAAACAACTACTTTCAATATGATCGCCGGCCTGATTGAGCCTGATGCGGGGGAAGTATTTAAAGACAGCACAAAAATAACATCTCTTCCCATGTACAAGCGTGCGCTTATGGGAATAGGTTATCTTACTCAGGAGCCCTCCATTTTTAGGAATTTGAGCGTTGAGGACAATTTAAAAGCCATACTTGAAAATGTATATGATAAAAAAGAAAAAGTTGAAACAAAGTGTACCGATCTTCTAAAAGCGCTTGGCCTTGAAAAACTTCGGGAACAGAAAGCGTTCCTTCTGTCCGGCGGAGAAAAACGCCGGGTAGAGATAGCCCGGTCCCTGATACAGAATCCTAATATGATGCTTCTCGACGAACCTTTTGTAGGAATAGATCCCATAGCCGTTAGCGAGATACAGGAGATAATAGGCAGTTTTAAAGAGAAGGGCATAGGTATCCTTATCACCGACCATAATGTGAGGGAAACCCTTCAGGTTATAGACAGGGCGTATATAATGTATGAAGGTAAAATTCTTTTAAGCGGCAGCAGGGAAGAACTTCTTGAGTCTCCTGCCGCAAGAAAAGTATATCTTGGAAAAAAATTCAGAATGTAGAAAGGGGAATTTTTATGAAAGTAAATATTACGGCAAGACATCTCGATCTCACACCGGCGCTTAAGGAATATGCGGAAAAAAAACTTATAAAGGCTAAAAAATACGCCAAAATAACAAACGCTCATATAATTCTTAATGTAGAAAAAAACAGAAAGATAGCCGAAATAGTTATTCATGTTTCCGGGCAGGACATAAGCGCCAAGTCGGTTTCGGGCGATATGTACGGTGCAATCGACCTGGTTATGGATAAAATAATAAAACAGCTCAGAAGGCACAGGGGTAAAGTAAAAAATCACAGAAGGGTATTGCCTTATTCGGTTGTTGCTGACCTGGCCTGGGAGGAAATGCAGAGCCCAGAACAGGATTCTTCTCCGCTTCTTACCGAAGTAAGGGAAGTGGAAATCAACCAGCAGTCCGTTGCTGACGCCGTTAAATATCTCAGGGAAAGGGATTTGAGCTTCTGGGTTTTTACCGAGGAGGGCACAGGTAATCTTAGTATAGTATATAAGAAAGAAGGCGGATCTTACGGTATGATGACGATAAAAGAAAAAGAGGAGGCTGAAAATTGAGAATCAAGGATTTTCTGGGAAAAAACTGTATAAAAACAGGCCTTAAAGAAAAAAAGAAGAGAGAGCATATTAAAGAAATGGTAAACATTCTTGTAGAAGACGGAAAACTAGCTTCTGATAAGGCAGATGAAGTAACGGATGAGCTTATGAAAAGAGAGATTCTGGGTTCAACCGGTATAGGAGAAGGAGTTGCAATACCCCATGTTAGGACTTCTGCGGTTAGCGAAATGACAGGAGCGCTGGGAATTTCTGCCGAAGGCGTGGAATTCAACGCGCTGGACGGCCGCCCTGTCCACATATCTTTTCTTCTTCTCACTCCCGATGAAGAAAGACACCAGCACTTAAAGGCGCTTTCTACTATTTCACTTTTTCTGAGGGATCAGTATTACAGAGAAGATATAATGAATTCTGCCAGGCCGAAGGACATCTACAAAATAGTTAAGAAAGTATGAAAACAGTAGTCCTTCAGGAAGTAATAGAAAGAGCTAAGCGGAAAACCGAAGTCAATGTTCTTGCTGCGGGACAGTTTATTGCCGATAAAGAAATAAGTTTCACCCGGGTAAACATACTTGGGCTGGAACTTAGCGGGTTTTTTGAAGATATGGACCCGCAGCGTATCCAGGTATTGGACGCTACGGGAGTTAAATTTCTTAAAACACTTAAGGAAAAGGTTATGATGGAAAACCTTTCTGAGTTTTTTGCGCATCCTATCCCTGCGCTTGTTCTTACTGATGGAATAGAACTGTCAGAGGATATAAAAAATCTTGCTCAGGCAAACGGTGTTCCCGTATTAGGTTCGGGAGAGTCCAAGTGGAAGTTTATAAGAGCATTTGAAGGTGAGCTTGAAAAACTTCTTGCTCCCCGGGCAGACATACGGGGCACAGTGATGGATGTTTTTGGCATAGGAGTACTCATAGAAGGAAAGAGCAATGTTGGTAAAAGCGAATGCGCAATTGACCTTTTAAAGCGCGGCCACCGTTTGGTTGGAGACGATGTTGTTGATGTTTCCTGCCGCGGCTCGGGAGTTCTTCTTGCCAGGGGAAGATATCCTATAACTAACCGCATGGAGCTCAGAGGTTTAGGTATAGTTGATATAAGAGAACTTATGGGTATTTCAGCTGTTAAGGAAGTGGCTAAAATAGACCTGATTGTCGGTCTTGAAAAATGGCAGCCCGGAAAAAACTATGAGAGATTGGGCATTGAAGAAAAGAAAAAATAAATACTTGGGGTTGAAGTAGGATATGTTGAGATACCGGTTGCGCCGGGTAGGAATACAGCCATACTTGTAGAGGTTGCTGTTATGAATCAAAACCTGCGCAGGCGCGGCATAGTACCTGCCCGTCAGCTCGACAGGGAAGTAATAGAAAGTTTCAAGGATGAAAACCAGGACAGAGAGTAATAAGCCTCATATAGCTGTTATCACGGGCCTTTCCGGCGCGGGTAAAAGTATAGCAATAAATTCAATAGAAGATTTTGGAGGTTTCTGCGTTGACAACCTCCCTCCGGCTCTTATTACAAGGTTTTTAAAACTGATAAAACCATCAGGCTATTCTCATAAGCTTATAGCTTTGGGGATAGACCTTCGTGCAGGTGAATTTATTGAATCGCTGTTTAAAAATCTGAAAAAAACTGAAAAAATGGGATATGAAAGCAGTATAATTTTCCTGAGTGCGGATGAGAAAACAATCATAAGAAGATACAGCGAATCCCGCCGCCGTCATCCTTTAAGCGCGGGCACACATAAAGAAAACCTGTCTGAAACAATAAAAAAGGAGGCGGAAACGCTTGAACCGCTCAGGGCAAAAGCTGATATGATAATAGATACTTCAGAACTCAGCCCCTGGGACCTTAAAAGCCGCCTGCGGGAAATACTTTTTAAGGACGGCGCCGAAAAAATGGCAGTTAACCTGATAGCTTTCGGATTTAAATACGGACTCCCTGAAAGCGCTGATATGATTATAGATACGAGATTTCTGCCTAATCCTCATTATAATGAAAAACTGTCTGCTCTTGACGGAACGGATAAGGAAATAAAGGAATATGTCTTCAGTAGCAAAGAAAGTCTTCATTTTTTAAAAAAATATAAAGCCCTGCTGGAATTTCTAATTCCTAATTACATAAAAGAAGGAAAGGCCTATCTTAATATAGGTGTCGGATGTACAGGAGGAAGACACCGTAGTGTGGCTGTGACGGAGAAACTTGAAATATTTCTTAAAGAAAAAGGCTACAGCGTATTTTCCACTTTCAACGATATAGATAAATGAATATAGAGCTTATGATTATAACTCACGGCGAACTCGCCAATATACTTCTGCGCACAGCGCAGGATATTACCGGACGTACTGAAGGTGTCGGAGTCCGGGAAATCAACCGCAGTGAAGGCATAGATAAAATAAGAAGGGAGATTGGAAGGCTTAGCCATAATATTCCTGCAGGAGAAGGGCTTCTTATACTAACGGATATGCTTGGAGGAACGCCTTCAAATGTATGTATACCCCTGCTTAAAGAAAATAATATTGAGGTGATAACCGGTGTTAATCTTCCTATGCTTCTTACGGCAATACATAAAAAAAATACGATAAAAGACCTCAGGGAACTGGCGGAAGTTGTTGCTTCTGCCGGCCGCGAAGGAATTCTAAAGTGTTCGGAGTGTGTAGACAGATGACAAAGGCAATATTCAGAATAGACGACAGGCTTATTCACGGTCAGGTTGTAGAAGGCTGGGTGCATAATCTCAACCTTACAAGAATAGTTATAGTATCGGACAGGATAAAAGATGATGCGGAATACAGGCAGATACTGACTTTTTCGGTTACCGGGGAAATAAAGGTTGATATTTTCGGTGCCGAAGAATTTGCCGGCAAATTAAAAGGGAATTATCTTCATGAGGAAAACACCATAGTGCTTTTTGAAAACCCTAACGACATACTTAAAGCCATGGACTACGGAGCGCAGATAGAAAAGGTTAATATAGGGTGTATGCACTATGACGGCCAGAACAGAAAAATGACTAAAAATGTAGCAGTTTCAGAGGATGACATAGCTGCATTCAAAGATATAAACGCCATGGGAGCCCTGCTTGAATGCCGCGCGCTTCCGCAGGATAAGGAAATAGACCTGATGGAAAGCATCAACAGGGTAAAATAAATGCTTAATATTCTGATTGCATCAATTCTGGGAGGTTTTTTTGTTTCAGATGTAACGGCTGCCGGCCAGTTTATGGTTTCGCGTCCTATTTTCTGTGCTCCTGTTATAGGCTGGCTTACCGGCGATATACAGGCGGGACTGATGGTAGGCTTTATAATGGAATTAGTATGGATTAATATAATCCCTCTTG
>PWMP01000019.1 GCA_003558145.1 Elusimicrobiota bacterium | reverse complement strand
GGGCGGGAGTATGCGGAGAAATGGCATCCGATACGCTTTACACCGAATTGCTCATAGGGCTGGGCATAAGGAAACTTTCAATGACAGCATCAGCCATACCTAAGGTCAAACAGATTATAATAAATACCACGGTGCAGAAATGCCGGGATCTTGCCCAGAGGGTTTTATCTCTCTACCAGCCTCAGGAAATAGTAGACCAGCTTAAAGAATCAAGAGACCTCATTTTTTCGGATACGGACAATTAAATTGAGAAATTTCACGGTTATAGCCCATATAGATCACGGCAAGTCCACCCTGTGCGACAGGATACTTGAACTTACCGGTGATATAGAAAAAGGAAAGCACCAGGATTTAATTCTTGATTCAATGAGCCTGGAAAGAGAAAGAGGAATAACAATAAAAGCAAAGGCTGTGCGGGTTGTTTACAAGGGGCAAGTTCTAAATATGGTTGATACTCCCGGGCATGTTGATTTTTCTTACGAAGTATCCCGTACCCTTGCCGCCTGTGAAGGAGCTGTTCTTGTTGTAGATGCATCCCAGGGCGTTGAAGCGCAGACTGTGGCTAACCTTGATGCAGCTCTTAAAAGCGGCCTGAAGATAATACCCGTGATAAATAAAATAGATCTACCTACGGCCCGTGTTTCTTCAACAGAAGAAGAATTGTTAACTCTTCCGGGAGTTGACGGTAAAATAATTAAAGTCAGCGCAAAGACAGGTGAAGGGGTTGAAGAACTGTTGGACGAGATTATATACAAGGTGTCTCCTCCTGAAAAGATTACCGGGGATAAAAGCTCGGGACTTATATTTGACTCGCTTTTTGACCCTTTCAAGGGAGCAGTCGCCTATGTTAGAATAACCGGGGGAAAGTTCAAAGCCGGCGAAAAAATCACCTTTATAAATGCCCGCAAACAGTACGAGATAAAGGAACTAGGCTATTTCGGAGTAGGAAAAATGCATGCTGTTAAGAAAATATCTGCCGGAGAAATAGGCTATATTATGTGCGGGATTAAAAACTTAAGGGATATAAAGATAGGCGACACCATTACCACTGCTGCCGGCGGAGTTGACACTCCTCTTAGAGGTTTTATGACTCCTAAGAATTTTGTTTTTGCCGGGCTTTATCCGGTTGATAACGCAGAATTCGGCAAGCTTAAAAAGGCTCTTGAAAAGCTTTCAATAAACGATACTTCCTTCAGCTACCACGGGGAGGAATCGCCCAGTCTGGGTCCCGGATTCAGATGCGGATTCCTCGGAGTCCTTCATATGGAAATAATAAAAAGCCGCCTTGAGGAAGAATACAATCTTCATCTTCTTATCACCAAGCCCCAGGTTGAATATATTGTTGACGGTAAGCCAATAGATAATCCCATAGATTTTCCCCAGGCCGGTTATGACAGGGTTCAGGAACCATTCATAGAAGCAACAGTTATAACTCCCGATGACTGTCTGGGCAGAATTTTTGAACTTTTTGAATCACGCGGCGGTATACATGTAGAAATGAAGTATATAAACCCAATGAGGGTAATAATTAAGTACCAGCTGCCCCTTAGAGAACTGGTGAGCGGTTTTTACAGTCAGCTCAAATCTGCCAGCAGCGGTTATGCCACGCTTGACTATCGCCACATAGGATGTCGTGATTCAAAACTCGCGAAGCTGCTCATCCTGATAAACGGAAGAGAAGTGGACGCTCTGTCTTTCATAGTTCCGTCCTCCGAAGCAATGAGGGCCGGCAGAAACATACTCACCCAGCTTAAAGAGGAGATACCCAAACACCAGTTTAAAATTCCCCTGCAGGCACTGGCAGGAAAAAACATAGTTGCCCGCGCCGATATTCCCGCTTTGCGAAAAAACGTAACGGCCGGTCTTTACGGGGGAGATGTAACGCGTAAGCGCAAACTTCTTGAAAAACAGAAGAAAGGTAAGAAAAAGATGAAACAGATAGGAAACGTAAGCATCCCGCCGCAGGCTTTCATAAAGGTAAAGACGTATGGAGATTAAACTTTTATACATCACGGCTGCAATAATAGTTCTGAGACTAATAGCAGGCTGGGGAGTGAAGAAATATAAAAAAGGTTTTCCAAAGCAACTTTTCAAAGAACTGAAAGAATGGATGAACGCAGGCCTATGGGCGGTAGTGATAGCCCTTTTTGTAATGTCTTTTATAATCCAGGCATTTAAAATACCGTCAGGTTCAATGGAAAATACTCTGCACATAGGTGATCATCTTTTTGTTAATAAGTTTATATACGGTATAAAAGTACCCTTTGGAGGCAGCAGGAGGATACTGCAGTTTACCGAACCGGAAAGAGGCGATCTTATTGTTTTCAAATACCCGGAAGACCCCCGTACGGATTTTATAAAAAGAGTTATAGCAAAAGAAGGCGAAGAAATAGAAATAATAGACAAACAGGTTTACATAGAAGGAGAAAAACTTGATGAAAGCGACTATGTGGTTCACAAGGACCCGAATGTTTTTCCGCCGGCAGCATACCTGCCTCCCCAGCGCAGGCACAGGGATAATTTCGGCCCTTATGTTGTAGAAGAAGGTGAATATTTTGTCATGGGAGACAACAGAGACTATTCTTCGGACTCCAGGATGTGGGGTCCGGTCAGTAAGGATAAAATAAGAGGGAAGGCGCTTTTTTTATACTGGCCGCCGTCCCGGATAGGTTTGATCAGGTAAAATAAAAAAATAAAAACGCAACAGTATATTGATAAATTCCTGAGGTTCCATTATTATTAATAAAACAAGATACTATAAAGAAAACGATTTATTAAATATGTAAAAAATCCATAGTGTCCCATAATTGTGCATTAGGTCTTTGAAATAAATAAAATAGGGCTTACCGTAACCCGATAAAAGGAGGTAAGCCCCATGGAGATTAAAGTAAAGATTGAAGCTGTTGTCAATCTGAAAGACGGGGAAGTCAACATTAACGAAATTCTTGAAGCTGTTGAAAAATGGAGAAATCAGGTTGGCCTTGATGTGTCCAAAGGCCTCATAGAAACCTATCAGGAAAGAATGGTAGAGCTTCTTTGCGAAGGAAAAGGTGAAAGCAGTTGGGTAACACATGACCATAAAGAAGACGGCGGCGGTCAACTTTGCACCGGCGGCAGTTTTAACCGTGGCGGATTCCGCAGAAAAGAACGTACGTTCAGAACTTCTATGGGCGAAATAAGCATCAAGTTGCGGCAGATTGTATGCAATGTGTGCGGGAAACGTTTTGCTGTGCTTCTGCCTCTTCTTAAGATATCCAGGCGTTCCAGGGCGACGGTAAAGATTAAACAGATGAGTTCCGAAACCGTCGCGGAGCTCAGCTACAGAAGAAGTGATGAGAGGCTTGAAAGTCTGGCGCAGATAAATATTCCGAAGACGACCCTGCACAGATGGACTGCCCGGCAGGACTGGGAAGTATTTACTGATCGGGTTAATACCGAAGATGTCTGGCAAAGTTTTACCGGGATGATGGCGGACGGAACAGGATACAAACGCCAGAAGGCAGATACAACAAAGGGAAATCTGCGAATAGTTATGGGAGTAAAGGATGGTCCCCAAAAACTGGTGCCCCTGGGCGTATGGGTCGACAAAAGCTGGGAGGAAATAGAGCAGAAAATATCCGGGAAGAAACCCGCTGATATAAAACCGCCGGTATTGACTGTTGACGGGGAAAAAGGTCAGGACAGATTGTCGAGCTTGACGGATAAGGTTCAGCGATGCCAGTGGCATGCGCCGCATCAGCTTAAGTATTTTCTCTGGCAGGACGGTGTTGCCAAAGAAACCAGGGATGAATTTATCAGACAGCTTTCCGGGATTATTAAGATTGAGGTGCCGGAAAAAGACTACAAGGAAATTTCTGACGAGATGAAGAAGGAGATTGAGGATAAGGTGGAAAAAAGCAGAGATGCCGTCAATGACCTGATTAAGACTTTCAAGAATAGAGGCTATGACGGAGCATGCACTTATCTTGAAAACGCCGTGGGTCACCTGTTCACCGTAATAGACAAATGGCTTGAGATCGGCTATATGCCTCCCAAAACAATAAGTATTCTTGAAAGGACGATGAGGGAAATGGGAAGACGGATTAAAAAGATAGGAGCTTCCTGGAAAGAGAAAGGGCTTCTTGCCATGGCCCAGATACTCCTTGCCAGGATTTATACCCCTGAAGCATGGGAAGACTACTGGGCAGATCTTTTGGATCTGCAGGGTCGCTGCGGCATCAGTTCCTATCATGTCAGTTTTTCTGCAGTTTCATCATGAGTGCACAATTATGGGACACTATTAAAAAATCGCAATTTTGCGCTTTTGGAACAAAGGAAAAAGATCTTCTGATTATTTCAACAAAAATTAAAAAGAGACTACAGTATTGGCGATATACTAATAAAAAAAACTCAGTATATCCCAAAGTTAAAAAAAATACAAAATCCCGCTTCAATAAAATATTCATATTTACCTTCCTTCTACTCAGCTTAATTTCTGTACAATCAGCACTTGCCCAAACCACAATATCCTCAATAGAGGATCTTGACGGCATCAGAGACGGACTGGGGGGTTCTTATATCCTCACCCGCGACCTGGATTTCAACGATCCGGACTCTTATGATGACCCCGCCAGCTCTACAACTTACACTACCGGTACCGGCTGGTCTCCCATGGGGGATTTTACCGGAAGTTTAGACGGGCAGGGATATGAAATAAGGGGCCTATTTATAAATCGTTCCGGGACAGCTAATGTTGGATTGTTCAGTGTTATGAATGGCGGTACTGTTGAGAATCTGGGTCTTGTAGATGTAAATATCACCGGAGGAAATTATACAGGCGGTCTTGCCGGCCGCGCTTACGGGTCCTCCTCAATTTCAAAATGCTATGTCAAAGGGAGCGTTACATCAAATGCGGGTAATTTAGGCCTGTTTATCGGAGAGCTCAGCGGCGACGCCGAGGTGTCAGAATCATATTCTGAAGGAGATGTGGAATCAACTGATGGGCATAATGTCGGAGGGCTTGTTGGTTATCATAATGGTGAAATAGTTTCAACTTCTTTTTCTAAGGGAACCGTTACGGGTGTCGGTGACAATATCGGCGGACTTGTCGGTCAAATCAGAACAGGGAAGCTTGTTGAAAATTCATATTCTCATGCTGATGTAGACGGAAATAGATATGTTGGGGGTTTTGTGGGGTATAACTACAGTGGTGTTGTAAACAATTCTTATTCAACAGGAAAAGTGTCAGGAAATACTGAAGTCGGTGGTTTCTCCGGGAGGCTTCGAACTATACAGAGTGGTGCAATCAATGATTCCTTCTGGGATACCGATACATCTAGTCAGGCGTCAAGCGCCGGCGGCACGGGATTAGGAACAGCCGGCATGCAGGATATTTCTACATATACGACTGCCGGCTGGGATATAGTAGCTGTAAGCCAGGGTGATACAAATGATACATATATCTGGAATATAGTAGATGGTCAAAACTATCCTTTCTTTTCTTATGAATCTCAGGTTATACTGTATACGGTAACATTTGAAGTTGAGGATGAAGACACCATTGCAGTAGAGGGAGCCACGGTGACTCTTGTGGATGTAGGCACGAAGTTAACCGGTGTAGACGGGGTAGCGGAATTTGAAGGAGTGGAGGAAGATACTTACACCTATACGGTCAGCAAAGCCGGCTATGGATTTATTATGGACGAGGTCATAGTTGATACTGATGTAGTAAAGACAGTAACTATCATACAGGTTGATACCTATACGGTAACCTTCGCAGTTCAGGATGAGGATTTATTACCGATAGAGGGCGCCACCGTAACGCTTACGGGAAAAGGCTCTAAATTAACTGCCGGGAGCGGCCAGGCAGTTTTTGAGTCAGTGGAAGAAGGAACATATACATTCACTGTTACTAAATTAGGATATGAATCTGTTATTGATGACGAAGTTATAGTTGATACTGATGTAGTAAAGTCAGTAACCCTTATAGAATTAGATACCTATAAGGTAACTTTTGAAGTAAAGGATTCGTCTGATGTTCCGATTATAGGGGCCAGTGTAGACCTGGATGGGAGTGTTGATACAACCGGAGAAGACGGAAAAGCGATTTTTGAATATATTCTGGTGGGTTCCTATGAATATTCAGTGACCAAAGCGGGTTATGATGAATCAACCGGAACCGTAGTAGTTGTAGATGTAGACATAACAGAGCCTGTTGTTATGGAAGCGCTACTGACATTTACCGAAACCGGAGATGGCGACGCCCTGTCCCCGTATGTAATTGGAAACTGGCATCAGCTGAATAATATAAGAGGAGAGTACCTGGATAACCATTATATACTTGCTGCGGATCTGGATTCCACAACGCCCGGTTATGAGGAACATGCCTCAACAAGTGCAAATACGGGAGCAGGATGGGATCCTATAGGCACCTCTGCAACCGAGTTTTCCGGCAACTTTAACGGTCAAGACTATGAGATAAGGGATCTTAATATAAACCGGCCTTCGGAAGATTACGTAGGACTCTTTGGCAATATTGAGGAGGGAGTAGTTGAAAACCTTGGTGTTGTAGATATTGAAATTGCCGGTCAACACCGTACGGGCGGGCTTGCCGGCAGAATCCGGAACACTCAGATTTCGAAAAGCTATGCTATAGGAAACGTTACAGGAAAAAACTTTACCGGGGGGCTTGTCGGCATAGCAGAATGGATGGGACAAATTTCCGAATCGTTTTCTAAGGGAAGTGTATCCGATACAAGTTCTGAATATAGCATTGGAGGGCTTCTTGGAGAAGGCTGGGGTGACAGCAGTGTATCTAATTCATATTCGCATGCTGC
>PWMP01000003.1 GCA_003558145.1 Elusimicrobiota bacterium | reverse complement strand
TCTAATAAAATAATAAGGATTTTCAGTAGTTATGCCCACCAGGCTGAGGTTTCCTTCCTCCACATCAGGAAGAAGAGCTTCCTGCTGAACCCTTGAGAACCGGTGCAATTCATCTACAATAAGAAGAGTCCTGGCTCCATATGAAGCCATGCGGTTTTTTCCCTGCCGGGCGGCTTGTCTTAATTCCCTGACACCCGAGCTGACAGCGTTTAATTTTTCAACTTCTGCGTTTATAGTGGAGGCAATAATTGAAGCCAGAGCGGTCTTTCCGCAACCCGGGGGACCGTAAAATATAAGAGAGGACACTTTAGCTGTCTCAATCATTGTTCTGAGCTGGCTCCCCTCAGAAAGAAGATGTTCCTGACCCGCAAACTCATCTAGCGTACGGGGGCGCATACGCCAGGCCAACGGCCTTTTTTCAAAAAATCTATCGCTTATATCTGTTCTTTCTTCAAATAAATCTTTCATAATATAAAAAACCCCCGCAATGCCGTAAATTTGCCAAAATTGAGCTTCATTTTAAAACAGTGGTTGTCCTGCCCCGGCGACCAAGGCCGCTCGGGGACGCGGATTCCCATTTAATTTAGTGTAGGCTCAATTTGACTGCTCTACACGAACACCGCAGGGGTTAATCTAAATTACTTCTTCTATTAAGTTGTTAAGGTGCTTTATTTCTTCTTCAAGTGCATGGCTGCTTCCGGATTTGGCCTCCTGCAATTGAAGATATTTATCTATTATTCTAAGTGCTGCCAGCATCATAAGCTTGTAACTATCAACCGTTCTGGTATGCTCTTCAACACTTTTAATTTCTTCGTTCAGAATCTGCCCAAGATTTTTCATATACAGCGGAGACCACTTGTCATCGACTATCGTGTATGTCCTGCCTGCTATTTCAATTTGTGTTGATTCCCTTTCCGGCATAATTTATTTAAATTTTTTTCATTCTACTTTTTCAAGCTTTTTTATAACACCATTAATTTTTTCTGCTATTTTCTGCCTTTCGTTTAACAACTTTCTGGTTTTTTGTGCGATGCCCGGTATTTCTCCGGCCTGATTTTCAAAATAGTCTAAATCCTTTTTTAGACGTCCGTTTTCTTCTTTATATTTGTCAGCTTCTTCTTTAAGCTCCGAAAACCTTTTAACAAGCTCTTCTACTTTTAACTTTAGATCGTTAAAACCTCTCATCAGTTTTATCTGAGTTCCACCGAAAGATCTTTTTTCAATTTTTTAACTATCAGGTCCATTTTTTTGCTGACCTGGGCTGAACTCAGCGTGCCTTCGGGGGAGTTGAATTCAAGCCTGTATGTCATGCTTTTTAATCCCTTTTCTATCCCTTTACCCGTATAAACGTCAAAAAGCCTTATATCACGGAGTATCTCCCCTCCTCCTGATGAAATGTTATCATAAATCTCAGAGTGTGTCAACTTAACATCAGCAACAACGCTTATGTCCCTGTAAACGGAAGGAAATTCGCTCCAGGAACGAAATTTTATACCTTCTATAGCGCTGCGGTCAAACAGTTCCGGAATTAAATAACAGCCGGAAAATCCCTCATCGTCTATATCGAGTTTCTCGAGAATTTCTCCCTTAAAAACACCAAAAGTTCCGGCCTCTTTTCCTTTTATAAAAACAGCTGCGCTCTTTTCTTTTTCAAACCAGATGGAATCAATACCGTAAGCTAAAGAATAATCCTGTTTCATTTCTTCAAGAACACCAAGAACCGCTGCTTTGACAGCAAAAAAATCACCGTTTTTTTCTACAAATGCAAGCTGTTCATTTTCAACGGTCCCTTTTGATCCTTTTTTAAAAACACTTCCCCTCTCATATAGTTTTACCTGGTAATTATTTCTGTTTATATTATAAAGAGCAACCTTTAAAAGTCCGGAAAGAAGGTCAAGCCTTAATATGTCAAAGTTGCCTGTCAGGGGATTTGCCAATTCAACAGGTTTTATTTTTTTTCCGGAATATATTTTTGTCATAAGACTGCCGTCGCACAGGGTAGGAGTCAAAACCTGATAGAAACCGATTCCCCTGAGAATCTCCCCGGCTCTTTCCAATATATCTTCGGGCGGAACAAGATCAGTTTCCGCGGATACGCCGGGCATTGTTTCCTGTATCCTGTCGTACCCGAAACAGCGCGCTATTTCCTCTATAATGTCTATCTCCCGGCTCACGTCGCTGCGATAAGACGGCACTTCCACATGTAAAAGCCTGCCTTTAGCGTTTACACCGAAACCCAGTTCTTCAAGAGATTTCTTTATGTCTTTTTCCGGTATTGCACAGCCCAGCACACTGCTGATATTATACGGCTTAAGTTCTATCACCGGCCGGGTGAACGGCTTGCGGACATCTTCCAGTGCAAGCGCAGATATATTCCCGCAGCATACCTCAGCCATAAGTCCGGCTGCTCTCAACAAAGACATTTTTACACCACCGGGGTCTGTCCCCCTGGAAAACCTGTATGAACTTTCCGTTACAATCCCATGAATAGATTCCGTGCGGGAAATACAAGCAGGAAGGAAGCAGGCAGACTCCAGCAGTACTGTACCGGTAGAAGGACTAACTGCCGTATGCTCCCCGCCCATTACTCCGGCAAGGGCAATGGGACCGCAACGGTCGGCAATAACAATTTCACCTCCGTGAAGTTTTCTTTCAATTCCGTCAAGAGTAGTTATCTTTTCGCCTTTTTCTGCTTCCCGTATAATTATTTCGGTCCCTTCTATTTTATCAGCATCAAAGGCATGCAGAGGCTGACCTGTTTCCATAAGAACATAATTGGTTATATCTACTATACTGTTCTGCGGTCTGATTCCGCAGTCTTTAAGTCTTTCTTCAAGCCATTTCGGCGACGGCGCTGTTTTAAGATCGGTTATTAGTTTAAGAAAGTAAAGCGGGCATTTTACGGGATCCTGATTCTTTATTGAAATTTTTGGTTTTTCTCCGTCCGATTTATCAGTTTTGAATGGAATATCATTTTTAATCTTTTTTCCCAACGCAGCTGCTGTCTCCCGCGCCACGCCTACGATACTGGCGCAGTCACCGCGGTTAGGAGTAAGCTCCAGCTCTATAACCTTTCCGGTAAGACCATCTGTTACATCTTCTACTTCAAGACCCCGCAAAGTAAGTATCTCCGCCAGCCTTTCCGCAGAAGGAAGACCGCTTACATATTCTTTTAGCCATTGTACTGGAACTTTCATCAGAACTGTTTTAAAAACCTCAAATCATTCTGTATAAACAGCCTTAAATCATGAATATCATATTTAAGCATGGCTATCCTCTCAATACCCATACCAAAGGCAAAACCCTGCCATTTAGCAGTGTCAACTCCGCAATATCTGAACACTTCCGGATCAACCATTCCAGCTCCGAGTATTTCGAGCCAGCCCTTCTGTGAACAGGCCGGGCATCCTTTTCCCGAACATATGCCGCAACTTATATCCATTTCGGCGGAAGGCTCCGTAAAAGGAAAAAATGAAGGTCTGAATCTTATTTTAACCTTAGTTCCGAACATTCTTTTTGCAAACAAATGCAGAACCCCTTTAAGATCGGAAAATGTGACATTACTGTCCACCATTAAACCCTCAACCTGATGGAATACGGGAAGATGCGAAGCATCAACTGTATCCCTGCGGTAGCATCTGCCGGGAGCAATAAATTTGTACGGAGGTTTCTTTTTTTCCATAACTCGTACCTGAACCGGAGATGTATGTGTCCGCAGAAGTGTGTTTTTATAATTCTTTACATAAAAAGTGTCATGCATATCCCGGGCGGGATGATTTTCCGGAATATTAAGTGCCGTAAAATTATAATACTCGGTTTCAATATCCGGACCGTAGGCAATTCCGAATCCCATGGAAGTAAAAATATTTTCTACTTCCTTTAAAATCTTTATGACCGGATGTGTTTTTCCTTTATCTACAAAAGGCGGAGGAAGAGTGGGATCATAAATTTCTTCTTTTTTTGATACACTTCCGAATTCCGTTTTTCTTTTTTCTAAGAGACCTGTAAGCTCTTTTTTGATACGGTTGAGTTCCCGGCCGCGGGCAGGCCTTTCGCTTTCGGGCGATTTGCCCATCTGAGAAAAAAGATCCTTAAGAACCCCCTGCCTTCCTAAATATTTTGCCCTTAGCTTATCAAGTTCATCCGCCGAAGTACATTTTTCTATGGATATCCGGGCTTGCTTTTCTGCGGCTGAATATTCCTGGAAAGAAGTCATTTTTCCAGCATCTTTTCCAAATGACTGCGGGCCAGCTCATGTTCAGGTTCTATGAGCAGAACTTTCTGATAGGCTTCTTTTGCCAGATCGTAATCACTGTTCGTCTCATACGAAACAGCAAGACTGTAAAGCACTTCGGCATTGTCTTTGTCGTTGGAAAGGGCATTTTTGAATTCTTTTATTGCTTCTTCATATTTTTTAGAAGAAAAATAAAATTTACCCTTATCTATATGTATTTGAATTTTATCTTTGCTGTTCATTTCATATCCTTAAACTTGTCTACTTTATCATCGGAACATACAAGGACTATACTGTCTCCGGCTTCAAATTTTTCTTCTGCCACAGGAGGAGCAATTATTTTTTCTTCATAGTCCGTCTGCTCGTTTTCATCTATGATAGGATTTTTTCTTTTTATAGCAACCACATTTGCCTTATATTTTTCTCTGAGTTTAAGCTTTGCAACAGTTTTACCTATAAATGACTTAGGAGCGCGGATTTCCACCATGCTGAGCCCGGTGGTCATTTCAAGCTCGCTGTAGCCCGGCCAGTACAACTTCTTTGCCAGATGCTGCGCGGCGTCTTCTTCCGGATAAACGACCAGATTGACTCCTACTTTTTTAAGTACTTTTTCGTGAAGCTTACTGCGTACTTTTGCTACAATAAGCGGGACCTTTAACTCTTTAAGAAGCAATGTTATGAAAATGCCGGCCTCCATACTGGTGCCTATGGAAACTATCGCCGCATCTACATCGCCTACACCCAGATTACTCAGAGTTTCAATATCAGTGGCGTCTGCTTCAACGACGGAGGTATAGTCGTGTTCAAGCTCCCGGACTATTTCAGGATTAATGTCTATAGCAAGCACTTCTCCGCCTTCTTTTTCAAGAAACCTGGCTATAGCCGCCCCGAATCTTCCAAGCCCTATTACTGCAAAATTTTTCATTTTCATTTATATGATACCTGTCATCCTACCGCTATTTCCTGCTCCGGATACCTGTATTTCTTATGCCGGGGAATAGAGACAAGCGCACCTACTGCTGTAATGGGACCAAGCCTTCCTACAAACATAGTTACGGTTATAACAACTTTTGAAAAGGACGAAAGGCTGTCAGTTATTCCTGTTGACAGCCCTACCGTTCCGAAAGCGGAACTAACTTCAAAAAGAACCTGCCTTATAGTAAAAGGTTCAGCAGCAAGCAGCATAAGAGCGGAAATAGCTATCAGGCCTATTGATAAAACAAAAATAATCATTGCCTTTGTTAAAGTTCCCTCCGTTAGTCTTTTTCTAAAAACATTCACATCCCGGTTTTTTTTGAATGCACTTTTTATATAGGCACATACAGCTGCAAACGTAGTGGTTTTTATTCCGCCTCCCGTTCCGCCCGGTGAAGCGCCTATAAACATCATAATGATTGTAAATATAATGGAAAAATTTATCAAGGCTGAAGTGTCTATCATATTGAAGCCGGCGGTTCTGGGAGTTGTTGACTGGAAAAAAGCCATCAAAAGCCTCTGCCCTGCCGTCATACCGCGCATAGTGCCGGCATTGCCTGATTCCGCGATAAAATATACGGCTGTTCCGGCTGCTAAAAGTAGCGCAGTTACAGAAAGAACAATTTTAGTATGAATTCTAAGATATCTTTTTTTATTTTTGAACATAGATTTAAGCTTGTCCCACAAATCGTTTATAACTACATATCCTATTCCTCCGCCTATTATAAGCAACGCTATAAACAAAACCGCATATGCATCGTTTCTCAGGGGAGTAAGCGACAAGCTGGAACCGGATGCGTCGGTACCGAATATGTCAAAGCCTGCATTATTAAATGCCGAAACCGAATGAAAAAGCCCAAAATACGCTCTGGCGGCAAAACTGTCAAACATTCCTTTCATCCGCCAGATCAGAAAGGCGGCGCCGGCCAGCTGAACGCTAAAAGTCATAGCGGCAACCCTGTATACAAAAGAACGCAGGCTGACCCTGTCATATTTAAACGCCTGTTGCTTAAGTATCAGCTTTCCGCCTATGTTCATTCTTCCCATAAGAATTACAATGAGGCTGGCCATTGACATATATCCGAGGCCGCCAAGCTGTATTAGTACAAGTATTACCAGCTGGCCCGGTACAGTAAAAAATTCGCCGGTTTCAAGAACGGTAAGACCGGTAACACATACAGCCGAAGTTGCTGTAAAAAGGGCATCCACAAATGAAATAGGACCGGTAGCCATCCAGGGAAGCATAAGCATCAATGTCCCTGCAGCTATAAAACCAAGGAAAACAAGGATTAACTTGCGGGCGGGATTAAACTTTTTTGAGGATTTTCCCATTTATTAAATTTTCAGTCGGTTCAGCTATTTTTTTTCTGAAGGTTTGTTAGTTTATCGAAGGTTTCTGGATCCTCTATAGCTATACGGCTGAGCATCCTGCGATCCAGGGCTATTTTTGCTTTTTTAAGCCCCGAAATAAATCTTGAATATTTTATTCCCCTCTCCTGGCAGGCTGAATTAATGCTTGTTATCCACTGCCGGCGCATTTCTCTCTTTTTGGCCTTGCGGTCTCTTGTAGCATACTGCAGACCTTTTTCTACCTGGTTTTTGGCGGCCCTAAAGCGGTGGCTTTTAGCATGTGAATAGCCTTTTGCCTCTTTGAGGTACTTTTTATGTCTTCTTCTTTTTGTTATTCCTTTTTTTACTCTCATTGTATTTTTCTCTCTCTTAAACGAAAGCCCGCTTACTTGTTAAGCAGGTTCTTTA
>PWMP01000065.1 GCA_003558145.1 Elusimicrobiota bacterium | reverse complement strand
ACCTACAGATGCTTTATCCATAAAAACGGAACCTGACACCTGGTAATCAACGGCAGTTCCTTTAAATTCGCCTTCTACTTCAGCCATACCCTGCAGAAAATCTATCCCAATTTCACTAAGAGCTCTATGGGTGTCCACCGTTCCCCATAACTGCATATCCAGATTCGGCAATACAAGGTAATCTTCTATCGAACCTTGCATTGAAATTGAGTTTTTCTGCCAGCTTATTGTCCCCTCTTCTACAAGAAGCCGGCGGGGCGATATGTTAATTTTTGCATAAGGAACGAAAAAGTCTTTCCACACAACCGATCTCAAATGCATATCCCCGTAAAAATTGACAGAACTTATATTTTTTTTCATTTCCTCCGTATTACCGCTGAACCGCAATGAGGCATCCACATTAGCCGAAGGAAACTCAATGGCAGTTTCCTGAGGAAAAAGATCTTTAAGATTAGCTATTTTAATTTTATCCAGCCCAAGGCTTCCGGAAAAATAACCACTTATTGTATTAATATCACCCCGAAGGTTTACAGAGCCATCCAATTCTTCAATTCTGAATTCTGATCTTGAGTGTATTTCAGGATAACCACCCAAAAAAACACTTCCGTTGTAGGAATTTATATTGTAAATTAGTTCTCCGGGAACTAATATCTGTGCTTTTCCGCGTACAATCCTTAAGGTCCATGAAGGCATTCCTCCGTTTCCGGAATTAATTCTTTCAAGACCGGGTATTAACAGCTTTTTCCCCGAAGCATCAACAGTTACTGATGGCCCGTAAAAGGTCACACTGCTTATAAGCCTTTCGGGGTCCCTTATATTTCTGAAAAGTTCTATAAGCGAATAACTGAGTTTGATTCTGTTTACGCTTACAAGTTCTCTTTCCCTCTCATCATCCATTATGCGGACTCCGGAAATTATCATCCTGTTAAGTATGTCGGTGCTTATTCTGTCAACTTCAACTTCTCTGCCGGCATACTCTGACAGTTTTATTTTTATGAGAGACTTCAAGTGCTCGTTAAACTCCCTGCTCTGAATATACAGGTAGACGCCTGCTGCCAACGAGAGCAGGAATACAATGATTATTATAAAGAGTCTTTTGTTATTCTTTTTTTTCATAAAAAGTTCCGGCCGGCCGCTGTCCGACGGAAAGGCTTATTGACTGCGGGCAGGATCAGCTTTTCTTGCTCTGTTTGAAGTGAATTTTCCCGTCTTTTAATTCAACGCTTACGTTTACGGGGGGAACAAGTTCTTTTTTCAGCATTTCTTCAGCCAGCGGATCTTCGATATATTTCCTTATAGTCCTTTCCAGCGGACGAGCTCCGTATTCGGGGTTAAAACCCTTTTCCGAAAGAAACTCAAGCGCTTCACCGGTAAATAAAAGTTCTATTTTTTGACTTTTTAAACGTTCTTTTAGTTCATCCGCAAGAATCTTCACAATATTAATAATATGATCCTTCTTAAGCGGATGAAAAACTATCATTTCATCCAGGCGGTTTATAAATTCGGGACGGAATGTTTTCTTCGCATCTTCAAGTATTTTTTCTTTTATCTGACCGTAATCCATTTCCGTTTCGCCGCCCTTCTTGAAGCCCATTCCTTTGCTTTTAAGGTCTCTGGCACCAAGATTTGATGTCATTATTACCAGAGCATTCCTGAAGACTACTTTATGTCCCAGGTTATCTGTGATCTGACCGTTATCAAAAACCTGAAGAAGTATATTGAATACTTCCGGATGCGCTTTTTCTATCTCATCAAGCAATACGACAGAGTACGGTTTTCTTCTAACTTCTTCGGTAAGCGAACCTCCTTCTTCGTATCCGACATATCCGGGAGGGGCGCCTATAAGCCGTGACACGGAAAATTTCTCCATAAATTCACTCATATCTATCCTTATAAGAGCATCTTTGTCACCGAACATATAGTCGGCAAGGGTTCTTGCGAGCTCGGTTTTTCCGACCCCGGTGGGACCCAGAAAAAGGAAAGAGCCTATTGGTTTTCTGGCATCTTTCAGTCCCGTTCTGGATCTTCGGATCGCTTGTGAAATTTTTCTGACCGCCTCTTCCTGGCCAACTATCCGCTTGTGCAATTCATCCTCCATATTCAGAAGTCTTTTTTGCTCAGTTTCGGTCATTTTTTTAACCGGAATACCTGTCCAATCCGATATAATCCGGGCTATATCATCCGAACCAACGGTATTTTTACCGTCATGAACTCTGCTTTCCCACTTCTGTTTTTCTTTTCTTATGTTTTCTTCAAGTTTTTTCTCTTCGTCCCTAAGTTGGGCGGCTTTTTCGTATTCCTGTGAGGCAATAGCTGCTTTTTTCTCTTTTGTCACAGAAGCTTTTTCGTCATCCATCTTCTTTATGTCGTCAGGAAGCCTGGTCATTCTGAGCCTGGCACTGGAGCCGGCTTCATCAAGTACATCAATGGCCTTGTCCGGCAGGAACCTGTCGGTTATAAATCTTTGCGATAGCTGGGAGGCAGATTCAAGCGCTTCATCGGAAAATTTAACACGATGGTGCGTTTCATACCTGTCCCTTAAACCTTTAAGTATCTGTATGGTTTCATCAACTGAAGGCGGATCGACAACAACCTGCTGAAACCTTCTTGCCAGGGCGGCGTCATTTTCTATATTTTTTCTATATTCATCCAGTGTAGTAGCTCCCACACACTGCATAAGCCCGCGGGAGAGAGCCGGTTTCAGAATATTTGAGGCATCCATAGCTCCCTCGGCAGCTCCTGCCCCTATTACAGTGTGTAATTCATCTATAAACAATATTATTTTGTTTTTAGCCTGTTTTAGTTCGTTCATTGCTCTTTTCAGGCGCTGTTCGAATTCTCCCCTGTATTTTGTTCCGGCAATCATTGCAGCAAGATCCAGGGTAACAACCCTTTTGTTCATAAGCAGTTCCGGAACTTCCCCGTTAGCTATTTGCTGGGCAAGCCCTTCCACTATGGCAGTTTTACCTA
The DNA here is from genome assembly GCA_003558145.1 of Elusimicrobiota bacterium. Lineage (GTDB taxonomy): Bacteria > CG03 > SLGR01 > SLGR01 > PWQF01 > PWMP01. Next base: position 4,071 of record PWMP01000065.1, on the reverse strand, counting down.
CTCCTGCATCTCCTACTAGTACGGGGTTGTTTTTAGTCCTTCTTGAAAGTATTTGGATTATTCTCTGGATTTCTTTTTCCCTGCCTATTACGGGATCCAGCTTGTCTTCAGAGGCCATTAAGGTAAGGTCGCTGCCGTATGTATCAAGAGCCGGGGTCTTGGATGCTTTTTTCTGTTTAAAAGGCCCCATACCGGCTTCCCCGGGTGTTAAAGCTCCGTCTCCTAAAAGGTTGATGACAGCTTTACGGACTTTTTCCCTTGAAAGTCCGGCGCCGGCAAGAACCCTGTTGGCAACTCCCTCTTCCTCTCGTATAAGACCCAGCAGTATATGCTCTGTTCCTACAAAATTATGTCCCAGCTCGTTTGCCTCCTTCACCGCAAGGGATAAAACCCGTTTGGCCCTTGGGGTCATAGGCCTTTCGCCCGAAAGAAGTATATTATCTCCTTCACCTACCATTTCAATTATGCGCCTTCTTAACTTATCTTTTTCAACGCCAAGGGTTTTGAGAGCTTCGGCCGCAACTCCTTCATTAAGCGACAGAAGCCCCAGAAGAATATGCTCGGTACCTACATAATCATGGTTAAACTGTCTGGATTCTTTTTGTGCAAGAACAATTACTTTCTGTGCCCGTTTTGTGAATTTATTGAACATTATCTAATCTCCCTTTTATTTTGCATTAAGTTCCTTTCTTATCATGTCAGCCCTGACTCTATCCCTTTCTTCGGGCTCCATTAGTTTTTTTTCTATCTGCTGAATATGGGCGGGAAGTATTTTAACCATAAGGTTATTCAGCCTCCCAACATCATATTCCAGCATATCCATATATACTCCGAATCTGAGCGAGGAAATCAAGCTCAACGCCTCTGTATATGAAATTTTGTAAGCATTTAAAAGCAGACCCTGGGAGCGGTACACCCGGTCTTTGATAGAATCGGAATCTGTTTCCATAAGTTTTTTTCTTATCTTGTTCTCCCTCTGGGAAACCTGCTTAAGCAGCCTTTGCAGGTTGTCAAGTATTCTCTGTTCGGAAAGGCCCAGGGTGACCTGGTTGGAAACCTGCAGCATATCTCCCATTATTCTTGTGCCTTCCCCCTGTAGCCCCCTTACTACCATCCCCATTTTGTTAATACTTTCCATTGTTGAATTAATAACCCCCGAAATACCAAGCGCCGGCAGGTGCATCTGGCAGGAAGCCCGCATTCCTGTACCGGTATTAGTGGGACATGCTGTAAGATATCCGAATTTTTCAGAATAGGCGAAATCAAGGCTTTTTCCAAGTTCGTCATCAGCAGTGTTTATCACTTCCCAGGAATCAAACAAATTCAAACCGGCTGATATGTACTGAATCCTCAGATGATCTTCCTCATTTATCATTATGCTCATCTGTTCCCTACCATCAATTATAACTCCCCCGGAGTGGGAAGAAACAGCATGTTCATGGCTTATCAAATGCCTCTCCATTAAAAGGCTAAGGTCAATTTCAGAGCATTCGGACAATTTTATCTTAGTAGAATTTTTGAAAAAAGAATTTTTCTGAGCCGCGCTGAAAATTTCATTAAGCAACTTTTTAAGTTCAGATGATGAAGCAGTTCCGGGCATTGGGCAGCCGCGAAGATTTCTTGCCAGCCTTATCCTTGTAGAGATAATACTGCTGTCAGAAGACGGAGGCGGTTTAAGCCATGTAATATCCCTTAAAGCAAGCTCACTTAGATTCATCACTTTTCTCCATCTCTTTTATTTTGTCACGAATTACAGCTGCCCGCTCGTATTCTTCATCGCTAACTGCCTGTTCCAAATCTTTTTTCATAATGATCAATTCCTGCCTGCGGCTTTCTCCGGGCGGACTCTTACCCGCATGCTGAATCGAACCCTGCAATCTTTTTAACAGGGGAAGCAGTTTCTCAGAGAAAGCTTCATAGCATTCTGAACAGCCCATCCGGCCGGTTTTCTGAAAGTCTCCGAAACTCGTCCCGCACACACTACAGCATTGCCGGCCCCCTTTTTCTTCATCATCCTGAATATCACTGAATCCGGCAAGAATATCGGATATACTGTCAAAAAAATTTTCCTGAAAACCAAATAATCCCGCTGCGGGCGGAGAAATTTCCGAAGCGCATACCGTACATAAATCGAGTTGCACTTTTCTGCCGTCTTCGATTTTTTTTATATGAACCGTCGCCGGATTTTTTTTACACCTGTCACAAAGCAACTTATATTTTCTCTCCCTGTACCTTTACTATCTTTGAAAACTCGCTCATTAGTTTTTTTGTTATTTCTCCCACTTTTCCTGAACCAATCTTTCTGTCATCTATTTTTACCACAGGAATAACTTCAGCTGCCGTACCTGTAAGAAAACATTCGTCGGCATTGTACAATTCAAAAAGAGTAAATAATTCCTCTTTTGATTCAATTCCCATACCAGCAGCGGCCTCTATTACGGAACTTCTGGTGATTCCATCAAGAACTCCCGCATAAAGCGGAGGCGTCACAAGTTTTTTCCCTCTTTTAACAATGAAAACATTATCTCCCGTACACTCGGCCACATAACCCTGACTGTTAAGCATAAGCGCCTCGGCTACGCCACCTCTGTTTGCCTCTATCTTTGCCATTATGTTGTTTAGATAGTTAAGAGATTTTATCCTGGGGCTTAAGGCCTGGGGAATATTTCTCCGGGTTGATGCAGTTATTATTGAAAGCCCTTTTTGATAAAATTCCTTCGGATACAACATTATCTTGTCCGCTATAATAATAAGCGACGGTATGGGACATTTTGTAGGGTTAAGTCCCAGGTCACCTTCCCCCCTTGAAACCACAAGTCTTATATAGGAGTCGGAAAGCTTATTTTTTCGGACAGTTTCAAGAACTGCAGATATAAGCTCATCTTTTTTCATAGGTATATCAAGTTTGATAGCCCTGGCAGACACAAAAAGCCTGTCAATATGCTCTTTAAGTTTAAAAACAGTTCCTTCATAGGCACGAATTCCTTCAAAAACCCCGTCGCCGTATAGAAACCCATGATCAAACACAGAAACTTTCGCCTTGCTTTTTTCAACAAATTCTCCGTTAAGGTATATAAGCCTCTCCATTTTCTACTCTCCTTTTTTACTGCTTTTTATTTTCCCGTCCGTTATTTCAAATATTTCGTCTCCGGTCTCAATAAGTTCTCTTTCATGGGTCGCCAGTATTATCCCGGCGCCGCTTTCTTCTTTCAATTCCTCAAGAAGCTTTATTATTTTAGCGCTGTTCCCGGAATCCAGGTTACCCGTAGGTTCATCAGCCAAAATAAATGAGGGTTTATTAACCAGAGCCCTGGCAAGGGCCGTCCGCTGCATTTCGCCCCCGCTTAAAGTAGCGGGAGAACGGCCCAAAAGAGAATCTATAGAAAGAACCCTGGTTATTCTGGCAATCCAATTATAATCAGGAGAATAACCTCTTACCCTGCAAGGAAGCAATATGTTCTGCCTGACATTGAGCTCGCCTATAAGATGGAAAAACTGAAACACAAAACCTATACTCCGGTTTCTCCAGCGGCTGATTTTTCTGTCCGGCAGGTCGTATATACTGCTTCCGTTAAAATAAAGGTAACCTGTATCCGGAGTTTCAATTCCTCCTATAGTGTTAAGAAGGGTTGTTTTTCCGCTTCCGGAAACCCCGTATATTGTATACCACTTTCCCGGTGAAAATTTCAAGTTGATTCCATCCAGGACCTTCTGCTGCTTGCCGCCCTGAAAAAAACTTTTAGTTACATTATCAAGAATTAAATCTTTGTTCATACTCAACTTTTATTCGTACCTGATTTCCCTGGCTATTTCAATATTAGAAGCTCTGCGGGACGGATAAAGAGTCGCCAGCAGGCTTATCAACATGGCAGCAATAAAGATAATACCCATATCCTTCACACTGACTCTTACCGGCAGAGTTGATATCAGGTATACCTGGGGAGGCAGTTGTATAAATTCATAACGGCTTAAAAGAAAAGCCGCAGCCAGACCCAGCAGCATTCCCAGAATCGTTCCCGTAAACCCTATCATCAATCCCTTAAAATTAAACATTGCCCTTATTTGCCTTTT
>PWMP01000056.1 GCA_003558145.1 Elusimicrobiota bacterium | reverse complement strand
CACCCCTTTCAACGAAACCATCAACCTGCCACATAACGCAGGTGATGCTCTTCCCCGCAGGAATGAGATCAGCGTACAGTTCCTCCAAGCGGGCCGAGAAATAATCTGCAGCTATGCCCGCATAAGGGCAGCAATGTATGGTGACGGCCGGAAACGCGTCGGATCCTTCGGCCAACCGCCTGAGAATCACCTGGTAGTTCCGTGTGTGGAGCGCATCTCCGTCCACACCGAACCCTCGATCCACAAAGTGCACCTCGCTCGCAACGACAACAATTGGCAACACAGCGTCCACAAAAGCGCCCGGGGAGCGAGTGATGTCGCAACCACAGGGCGTCTCCCACTCTGGAATCCCCTCGTGTAGGTCATCGGGGTTGTAGCACCTGTTTGCTTGATCTGCTGCCGTGAACTCACGACTCACGACTACGGAGAACGGCTCCCGGCGGTGCTCCTGTAGAGCGTTGGGAATCCACGGTTCAACGGTGTAGTCCCAATCCGTACCTGTCCGATCGACGAGGCGGCTACGGACCCGATCCAGCCATCGTTTCATGCTTTGCCCTTTGACTGACCCCAACTCTGACTCACTCACCGCGCTGTCGATCATGGCGAGTACCGCGCTGCACCATTCGCCCGGAGGCAGATCAGCAATGCCCCGCCCCTTCGACTGTCCACAGTGTTCGACGCAGTACCGGAAGGACTCAAACGAGCGGGCGATAGCGGGATCGAATGCGAAGATGCTCAGCATGTCAGAACAACTCCGAGTCGCGTTCGTTAAAGAAGCCCTCTGGCCAGAATGGCACTTACTTAAGAAGACGCCTCAAACCATCGACCATCTGGAGACGGCCGCCTGGCCGCCGGCTCCAAGCAATATTGTCCAAACATGGCCTTAAGTAAGTGCCATTCGCGGCTACCCCAATTGCTGCGCGCATGGGACACATAATGTCCGCGCCCCGATCGCGCGGCAACGGGTTTCCATCATCCGCTCGCCGCACACCGGGCAACGGTATGCGGCATGAATACGCGCTCGGGCGGGCGGCGGTTCGCACACTCCGTCAATCCGCAACAGGTCAGGCTCTTCCAGCGACATGAGCCATTCGATGCGGCGTTTGCGCCCCTCCTCCACCGCCGTCTGCTCGTCAGCCGTTCGGTCTGTTTTTCGGGCAAGGACCGCTGTCCCGGACTCGACCGTTTCCGGCGCCTCGGCGTAGATGCGAACGCCCTTGCCGGTGGTGCGGTTAAAAACGGTGTAGACGTGCTTTCCGTAATCCCGAAAGATCAGGTTTCCCTTGCCGAAAGTGCAGCCGCAGACGTACTGCACGGCATCCACGCCGCATGCGTCGTTCTCGACAATGGCCACGAGATCCTCATCCTCAGCCCGCACGGCACAAAGCCGGTTCATGGCCGCCACGGCCACACGATAGCCCAGCGCAAGCCCCGGGCAGGCGTGACCATGAAATGTTACCGTTTCCTCGAATGTGGGAATCCGTGTCCGTCGGGTTTCGTTCTGATTCATGGGACTCCTTGTTTTGGGTTTAAAAGGTCACTTTCCATCTTGGGGATGACGACTTTCTGTCCATCGTGTCGAATGACATCCACGGCAACGCCATAGACCGCCGCCACTGTTTCGGCCTTGATAGCGTTGGGTTCGACCTGGGCGAAGACACGGCCATCCTTCAGGAACAGGAGATGGTCGGCAAATCGCAGCCCCAGGTTAATGTCGTGCAGGGTGATGACGGTAGCCATGTGGTGCTCCCGGACAATGCGGCGGACCAGGGCCAGGGTGTCGAGACGATTCTTGAGATCCAGGCTGCTGGTCGGTTCGTCCAATAGCAGGACCGAAGGTTCCTGCACCAGGGCGCGGGCAATGCATACCGTCTGAAGTTCCCCACCGCTGAGTTCATCCAGATAACGTAGCGCCAGGGAACGCAGCCCCAACAGGTCCAGCGCGCCGCTGACCTTGGACAGATCCGCCTTGGAGAGCGACCAGACCATGTGGGGTTTGCGTCCGAGCAGCACGGCATCGAAAACCTTGATGCGCCCGGCTTCGTTACGCTGTGCGACGTACCCCAGGCGATGCGCAATCGCCTTCGGATGCAGGTTCAGAATGTCGATATCCTCCACGCGGACAATACCGTGCCGCGGCTTCATCAACCCGTTGATACACCGCAGCAGCGTGGTCTTGCCGGCGCCGTTGGGGCCGAGAACGGCCAGTGTCCGTCCCCTGTCGAGTGAGAAACCGATATTCTCGAGGACAAGTTGTCCATTCCGATAGTCCGCACAAATATCTCGAACCGCGAGCATCATGACCCTGCACTCCGCCGAATCAAAAGATACAGGAAAGCCGGCGCCCCGAGGAAAGCGGTCAACACCGCAACCGGCAAAACATGCGGCGCCAGCACCAACCGGGCAACCGTGTCCGCCGCCAATAAAAGCGCACTGCCCGTCAGACAGGTTGCCGGCAGTAAGAACCTGTGATCATCGCCAATAATACGTCGTACGATATGCGGGCAAACCAGTCCGACAAATCCGATCACCCCCAGGAACGCGACAATGACCGCGGTCAACATCGCGGCCACCATCATCCCCACCAGCCGCACTCGTTCGACGCGCACGCCCAATCCGCGGGCCGTTTGGTCGCCGGCATCGATCGCGTTATAGTTCCAGCGATTGATCGAAAAAAAGGCAACGCCGAGACCGACAACAACCGCCATATAGCCGACTTCGCGCCAACCGGCCCGTCCCACGTCGCCAAAGGTCCAGAAAACCATGACGGCGAGTTGGACGTCATCGGCAAAATACTGCAGGAACATCGTGCCGGCGGAAAAAAGCGATCCGAGCGCAACACCGCTTAATACCAGCACTTCGGGCGTAGCGCCGCGGAGACGTCCGATTCCGATGATAATCAGCGATGCGGCCATACAGGCGCCGAACGCCGACAAGGCGGTAAACCCGCTACGGACAACGGTGACCGCGGCGGTGGGGGTGGATTGCATCACCCCGGCGCCGAATCCCATGACGGCGAAGGCCGCCCCGAAGGCCGCGGCCTGACTCAAACCGAGCGTGAACGGCGATCCCAACGGATTACGCAAAATCGATTGCATGGCCGCACCGGCAGCCGCCAGACCCGCGCCGGCCAGAATGGCCGCCAAGGCGTGCGGCAGACGGATGTCGCGGATGATAATCGCCCAGGCTCCCGTGGTTTCGAGTCCCAGCAACGCCCGCGGAACCTCCCTGAGCGGCACGTGAACGGCGCCCAGCGACAACGCCGCAACGAATAAAGCCGCACAAAACAGCATCAAGGCAATGATAACTCCCGTCTTGAGGCGGGTATAGGCCGTATACGCCGATGGAATCCGACCATGATTCAAATGCGACACAACCTTAATTCTCCAGCGGGATGCGACGGAATCCCATGTTCCCAAACCCTCGATTCAACGATTCGAATGCCGGTCTTCCATTCAGAAACGTGGTAATCTCTTCGGCTTTGGCTATCGGATCGATATCAGCAAAACGGTCGGGATACAGCACGGCGCCCACGTAATAGGCATTGGCAAAAACCGTCTCAAAGTTGCAGTTGTACGAATTGTGCGGGAACAGACCATACACCCGACCCTCCCGTACCGCCGACAGGTTGCGGAAGGCTCGCTCCTCCCGAAGTTGCGAGACCGCATCCGCTCCGGCATCCAAACGAAGCGTCGAAATATCGATAAAGATCACCCGGGGATTCCACATAAGGAGCTGCTCCTTGGAAATCATGGCATGCGAAAGGTTCATGCCGGCGTCACTGGATACGGCCACGTTGTGTGCGGACACGAAGGTGAATGGTTCAAATGACAAATCCGTGGATTGCAGACCGTGCGGGCCACGCCATGCCAGACCACCGACGTAACATGTGGGACGCATCGCCTCGGGGATATCCAGTGTGCGCCGTCTTAAATCCCTCTCAAGTTCATCGAAATAAGCAATCACGGCCTCGGCACGTTCTGATTTGCCGACGACAACCGCCATCTCCCGTAAACTCCGATTCAGGGTATCGCGGGCATCACCCAAATTGCCGTAGTGAAGCGGAATCACGGGAACAGTGGTTTTTCGCTGCAGTTTCGCCGGATCCTGGCCGCGACCGCCCGCGATCTTGAAAATCACCTGTGGCGGCGGATTCAGCGCGGCAATCAATTCAGGATTATCCCATCCACGGAACTCGCCGAACAGGGGATAATCCTTAAATTGCGGGTTGGCAATGGCGTACGGCCTGGCATTCAAGGCCGATCCCCGCCGCTCGATACTGTCCACGGCAATAATGCGATCCTGGGCCTGCAAGTACGTCAGCAAACGCAGACACCCGGATCCGGAACAAATCACGCGTTCCACCGGCAACGCCAGGGTCAGCGGTTGCCCCAAGGCATCGTGCAGCCACGCGTCATCGTCCGGCGGCAGCTGATGCGATCCTACATTGCAACCCATCATCAGCCATCCGGCAAACAGAACCGCGCACCCCGTCATGGCCATACGCGCCGCCGTCAACCGGAATGCGCGGCACGACCGTACACGTACACGCGGAATGTGAAAACTCATACGAAGTATTACCTAATGCAAATACGTAACATTCTAACGGCCGGGCCGGCAAAGTCAATATCGCGTTCGGGCTTGCCATGTGAGATCGAACTCCGCCTGGCAGGTCGTCAGTGTGCCGCTGTCGCTGGTCCTGGGGATCGTTGCCGGACTTGGAATCGCCACAGCAACCCAGATGTCAGAAGTCAGAGGTCAAATATCAATCTGACCTCTTGCCTGAGCCGCAACCTGCCGCGCGGTCAGTGCGTAGAAGCATGAAGAATAGCGCGACGACGGCTTCGGTGGCCAGGCCGCCAATGGCACCGATGGCCATGGGCTGAAGCATATCCGCGCCTTCGCCGAGGTTCAGAGCCAGCTGTGCAAACCCGATCATCGTGGTGATCGTGGTCATCAGTCGCGGGCGCAGGCGAATCTTGGCAGCCTGCAGGGCGGCTTCGCGTCTGGACAAGCCCTGTCGCTGGTGAAGTTCGTCGGCAAAGGTCACCATCGCAACATATTCCAGATCTCGGCGGCTTCGGCATTCCGGCGCTGTCGTGCCAGCGCCAGCACGCGAGGGGCGAACCCCGCCGGGATCGGCGGCATTTTCGCGGCGGCCAACACACCGGCCACGTCGTCAATCGCCGCCAGCTTCAGCCGACACGCGCCGCACCCGGAAAGGTGTTCGTTAACCGCTTGCCGAATCTCCACCGGCAGTTCGCCGAGGGAAAACGCTCTCAGTTGCTTTTGCGCGTCTTTACATTGCATCGGTTGTCTCCTTGCCCTGAATAAACGAATGAGCCCGACAAATCCCCCTCGAAAAGGGAGAGGAATGGGGGAATGGGGGAGGAATAGTGGAAGAATGGAATAATGGAATCGGGGGAATGCTGGAATGTTGGAATAATGGAATCGGAATGGGGGGATGTTGGAATAACGATAGCAGGCCGGAACGGCGATGGCGCCGGGTCGTCCTGACGGCCTCCGTGGCGTCGAGCATCCGGCTTCGTGCTACGCTGACTTCGGCGGATGCTATTCGGCTGAGCCAGCCGGGAAGCTCGACTTCTTGATGCCTTTAACAGCCACCCACAAGCTCTTTCCAGCAGCACACAGTACGCATTCGTGCGCAGGATGTCCTGTTTATGTCTTGTTTTCTGGCGGGTTTGGCGGGTTTATGACGGGTTCGGTGGCTCATATGTCCGATAAATGTCCCATATCTGTCGGGTTGGCCAGAATCGTAATGTCGGGTTGAAGGCCTCGCGATGTCGCTTGCAAACCTCTGAACAACAAGGCATTGCAGCACATCCTCACTGCAAGCGCCTCCATGATGTCGGGTTCGTGTCGGGTTGGATGTCCCCATTATGTCCCCATTATGTTCCCATTCCCGGGTTCGCTGTGAGCCCTTTGAGCCATTTATGAGCCCTTTCCGTTTGAGCCCTTTGAGCCCTTTATGAGCCCTTTGCGTCTGATCACATAATGGGTCCCTTTTCCGGTTGTGCCCACCTTTGCCAAGAGCCCCTTACCTGAAAGCACATCAAGATGTCGCGATGCCGTTGGCTTGGAAACATCGAACTTGTCCTGATAATCCTTGTTCCCAATCTGTCCTCTTGTCTTGATGTACTGAATCACTTCCTTTTCTCTCTGATTCAGCCCCAACTCATCCATGACGGCATCGGTGAGCCAGTCGCGCCAGAGGGTGGTGACGAAATGCGCGCCGTTTTGCTCGAATGTCGGTTCGGGCAATCCGGCGGCACGGCAGTCGGCAATCATGTCCGTCGTACCGGTGCCGGCTTTCTCGACGAACTTGACGCGATAGAGCGGTTCGGCCAACAGGGGGTTACGCGGCATCGGAGCATGAGGTTCGCGCAGTTTCTCGGGCGTCAGACCGTGCGGGAGTTGGCCGGGATTCCAGACTTCGATCCGATCGGCATAGACAATGACCTGCACAAAGCCGGTGTTTCGATAGTCGCGGTGCGCCACGGCATTGACCACGGCCTCGGTAATCACCGACCGGGGCACTTCAAAGTCGCCCGGCGCCTGGGTGCTGTGCGCTCGCGTGCCGACCGGGCGGTCGAGCTTGCCCAGCACAAATTCCACGGCCTGGTCAATGACCTCGAAGATACGGCCTTCGTAGGGCTGCTGGGATGCGATGGGCTTGCGCTTTTCCGTTCCGAAGAAATGGAGGCAATGCACTTGGATGTTGTTAAAGAACCGGCGCGGATCCTTGCCGAAAAGCAGAATGGCGGCATTGGTCAGCTTGCCGTCCCGCAGGAGTTTGAAGTTCTGCAAAACCGCTTTGGGCGCGCGTGAGCCTTTGAGTGTGAGGCGGCCCCTGGCTTCGGATGTTTCGACAAAATCCTCAATGGCGGCGCTGTCGATATCCTTGAGCGTGGCTCCGTCGCAAGAACTGTCATCGAAGGGCAGTGTATGCAGCAAGCCTTTTCGTTCGAGGTAACCGACGAGAGCAGCGTAGACTTCCCGAATCAACGCAGGTGTGTCGGTAAATCGTCGGCGGGTCAATTGCGCGCCCGCTGTCCGTACCAGTTTTGCCATATCCGAATCGCGAGCCTTGTCATCATCGCCTCT
>PWMP01000201.1 GCA_003558145.1 Elusimicrobiota bacterium | reverse complement strand
TCCTTTAATTATATGTCCGGAATGACACTTTTAATAAAAGAATATCAGATTTAAAAAGATACTTCAAGGAATGTGACTTAAGTCATTGATTTTTAAATCTTATAAATATATAATTGACGGAAAAGGAGATAAAAAATGAAAATAGGGGCTGTAAATAATTTTAAAAATCCCATATGCGATGAGATAGAGCTTATAGCGTCTGAAGGATTTGATTTTGTGGATCTTACCCTTGAGCCGCTCTTCAGTAACGGGCTTGAACCCGAAAAAGTTAAAAAAATAATAGAAAAAACCGATATTGAAGTGATAGGACATACAAGCCCGTTTCTTCCCGTTATATTTCCCCTTGAATCAATAAGACGCGCCAGTATGGAGGAGTTTAAAAAATACGTTGATTTTTTTAAAAGTATTGGAGTCAGCCTTATGAATGTGCATCCTTCTGACTTTGCTTCACTTATGAGCCGGGATGAAATTATTGAAAGTAATATAAAGTTTATTAAAAACCTTAATGAAATCTGCAGGGAAAGAAAAATAACTCTTATGGTTGAAACAGGCATGAAGCCGTTTAATTCGCCCGAAATGTTCAATGTTCTTTTAAAAGGTTTGGATGATATTAAGGTTCATCTTGATGTGGGGCACTGCAACGTTCAGACCGACAGAAAACTTACCGAGGAGTTTTTTGCCGAGTTTGGAGACCGCATAGTACACGTACATTTTTCCGATAATTATGGAGACCGCGATGAGCATCTTCCAATCGGGGTAGGCGATATTGACTGGGAATATATTGCATCAGTTCTTAAGAAATACGGTTACGACAGGACTGTCACTCTTGAAATATTTTCTCCCAACCGGGCATTTCTTCTTGAAAGCAAGAAATATGTAGAAAAACTGCTTAATTGTAAATGATTAAAACAGAAAAGCTTTCGCTTTCCACAAAAGGTTACTGCCATATAGTTGATATTACTCCGGAAATAAAAAATTTTATTGAAAAAAATAAAGCTGAGAAAGGAGTCATCTCCGTATTTGTACGCGGCTCTACGGGAGCAGTAACAACTATAGAATACGAACCCAATCTTGAAAAAGACTTTGAGGAGGCAATGGAACGCTTTGCTCCTTCCGCCAGGACCTATCATCACAAGAAAACCTGGAACGACGACAACGGTTTTTCCCATGTCAGGGCTTCCCTGGTAGGCCCATCCGAAGTTGTTCCGTTCTCTGACGGCAAGCTGCTTCTCGGAACCTGGCAGCAAGTCGTTGTAATAGATTTTGACGCGGGTTCCCGCACAAGAGAAGTTTTTCTTACGCTTATCTCCTGACATATTAATGAGTTTGCGTATTTCAGCAGGAGATCTTAAGGGTAGGAAAATTAAATCTCCTTCCGAAAAAGATGCACGCCCTCTTTCGGGGATGATAAAAGAAGCCCTTTTTTCAATACTTTCCGAAAGAATAAAAGGGTGTCACTTTCTGGATCTTTTTGCCGGTACCGGAAGCGCCGGACTTGAAGCTGTTTCAAGAGGTGCGGAAAAATCTGTTTTTGTTGAGAAATCACCAAGCCAGGTAAAACTTATAAAAGAAAATATTTTCTCACTGGGAGTTGAATCCAGAAGCGAGGTGGTCCTGTCTGATGTTTTTTACTACAGAAAGCCCGAAAAAGCGGATGTTGTTTTCGCCGGTCCGCCGTATAAAGAAAACCTTTCAGAAAAGATCATAAGGCATTGTATTGAGAATAATATTATGCATAAAGACAATATGCTTGTGATTCAGCACCACAAAAAAGAAAAAATAGGAAATGTCGAAGGGGTAATTTTAAAGGATTCAAGAAAATACGGAATAAGCATCCTTGATTTTTTCTTCCTGAAATCTTGAATTAAACAGGGCAGTATGATATATTACATCTATGATTAAAATTGCCGTATTTTTACTTGCAGCCTTTGCTGCATTGCAGAGCGGCTGTGCGAGGACAGAGAGCTTTTCCGGAAGAATAGATTCTGATACCGTATGGAGCGGAAAAATCCTGCTGACGGGAGATGTTTATATAGAAGCCGGAACCACTCTTACGATCCTGCCCGGAACGAAGCTGTCTTTTACTACGGGCGAAATAAAAACCGACATACAAAGGCTCAGAAGAGTGGAGGGGAGAGCGTTTGACCTGTTCAGTCCCGAGAGAATAGAAATTATTGCCTACGGAGACATAATCGCAGAAGGAACAGAAGAAAAACCTATTATTATAAGCGCTCCGCAGCAGATGCCTGAGCGTGCCGGCGGATTTAATTTCATAGGACAAAAATCCAGTTCAACCTTAAAGTATGTTATAATACGCGGCGGGCATACGGGCATAAGGCTGTACGACAGCCGTTCTCCGAAGATTGAAAACGTAAAAATTTCTGAAAATATTGTAGCGGGAATAGGACTTTGGGATATGGCTTCAGCCGTCATAAAGGATTCAGTTATAAAAGAGAATAAATACGGTATAGGAGCCGGCGACGCTTCACGTCTTGAGATAATAAATTCCAGGGTAATAAACAATAATGCTTCCGGTGTTTTCTTTGAAGCTTACAGCAGCGGTTTGATTTATGAATCAGAAATATCCGGCAACGACATAGGCGTGGCGCTTGGAAACGAGGCCTCAGCTACCGTAGAAAAAAGTTCAGTGACAGCAAACGGCAGCGGAGTGGGAATATGGCAGCAGGCTTACGCGGAAATTAAAAAAAACTTTTTTACGCAGAATATAGCCGGGATGATTATTCACGACAGCGGTTCGGCCGTCGTTGAAAACAATATTTATGCCAGCAACGGCGGCGGTATAACTTTTACCGGGCAGTCTGGCGGACGTATAGAAAACAACTCTTTCTCAAACAACGGTCCGGGCGTTATTGCATCCGGAAATACCCGCCCCCGGGTAACGGGTAACAATTTTTTTGCTAACCGGTATGCCGTGCGGAGCGAAGGGAGTTCCCGGCCGGATATACGCGGTAATACTTTTAAGGAAAATTCGGTAGCGGTGATGATAACCGAATTTGCAGCGCCAGAATACAGAGATAATATTTTTGAAGATAACGCAAGCGATGTAATAGATGGAAGGATATAGACCCGGTCCGGCACTTCTAAAGCGTATTTTTTGAATTCCGGAGGGAATAATAATGAATAAAGTTTTCTCAGTTTTTTACAACAGAGATAAGAAACAAGCCGTTGAGGCTCTTAAAGAGTTTCAAAATGAATTAAAAAAGTCCGGGGCAGAAATACTGTTGGAAAAAATAACTCCCGAAACCGACGTGGTTGTAGCGGTTGGGGGCGACGGCACACTACTCAGGACAGCGCGCTCAGCGGTTGAATCGGAAAAACCCGTAGCATACATAAATGTCGGAACATTCGGTTTTCTTGGGTCGCGTCCCGGGGATACCGGTTCTTTTGCATCACGAATTGTTGCGGGGAACTTTTCTACGGAAACAAGAATGTTGCTGGAAGCCCGGTTAAAAAAGGAAGTATTTACCGCTCTTAACGACATAGTGGTAAAAAACGGGGCTACGGCAAGGGTGATTGAACTTGAAATATATGTAGACGGAATCCTTCTTGGAAATCTTAAAGGCGACGGAGTTATTGTTTCAACTCCTACCGGCTCAACAGCTTATTCTCTTGCCGCCGGCGGACCCGTTCTCTGTCCGGAACTTGAAACTATTGTCATAACCCCCTTGAATCCGCACTCTCTTAACAGCAGGTCGGTAGTAGTTCCTTCGTGGTCTTCTTTAACCGTGCGAACTGCCGGCAGTTCGGGCCGGGAGGTTATAATGACCGCAGACGGGCAGGATAGCAGGAATCTTAAACTTCCTGCCGAAGTTGAGATAGTAAAACATTCAAAAGTTCTTGAGTTGATCTCAGGCGAAGACAGTTTTTTCGGGAATCTTTCTTCCGCATTGAATTGGGGGGGGCGCCGCGGAAAAGGAATTAAGAACGGAAATTAAATATATAAAGGCGGTATTTTAAATAATAATATGCTTGAGTCATTAAAAATAAGAAATTTTGCTCTGCTTGAGAAAGCTTCTCTGAAATTTTCAAAAGGGCTTAATGTGATAACCGGCCAGACAGGCGCCGGAAAGTCCATATTGATAAATTCTCTTGCAATGGTGCTTGGTGAACGAGTTGACCGGAAAATTGTCCGTTCCGGTTCGGATTCATGCGAAGTTGTAGCGGTTTTCGCAGGAAGTATTCCAAAGGCAGCCGCGGACTTCCTCAAGGAAAAAGATCTTTGTGAGGAAGATCTTATTCTAAGGAGAAAATTCTATTCCCGGGGCCGTTCAAACAGTTACATAAATGACCGGAATGTTCCCCTGAGCACTTTGAACCATTTGGGAGATATGCTTGTGGACATACATTCCCAGCACCAGCACCAGGCCCTGCTTAAGCCTGCAGTCCAGGGTGAACTGCTTGACAGGTACGCGTCAGCGGAAGATGAAGTTAAAAAACTTAAGGAACTGTGGTTTCAGAAGAGAGACCTTGAGGTCCGCCGGGCCTCTATGGCCGAAAAACAGTACCGTACGGATGAAGAAATAACCCGGCTGTTAAATGAAAAGAATGAAATAGATTCGGTTAATCCGGAGCCCGGTCTTGATGAGGAAATCGAAAAGGAATACAGAATACTTTCAAACATTGAAAATATTTATTCGGTAGCGGAAGAGATATACGAAGTTATGTATGATAAAGAAGAGTCTATATCAGAAATCATTGCCTCTTACCTGCAAGATGCCCGTTCAATATCGGAAGTTGACGAAAGGCTTAAACCTGTATGCGGCCAGTTAAACAGCGCGCTGGTTGCTATAGAAGAAGCAAGCATGAACCTGGGGTCATACATAGAGAGTACGGAATTTGACACAACCCGGCTTGAAGAGGTGATGGAAAAAAGATCCAGGCTTGCCGGCCTTAAAAGAAAATTCGGGCCGTCGCTGGAGGATGTTGTTCAGTACAGGAAGCAGCTTGAAGAAAGGCTGAAAAGCTACGACAATTACGAAAAACAGATAAAAGAGCTGGCAGAGGAAATTAAAAAAGTATCCGAAAAACTTGAAAACTCGTCTGCTGTTATAAGCAGGTTGCGAAAAACGGCCGCGGAAAATCTGACCAGAGAAGTTACTGAAAATCTGTCAGCACTGGGTATGGAAACCGCTAAATTCAGAGTTGGCCTGAACGGACTTTCAGACATAGGACCCGGCGGCAGTGAGCGGGCGGAGTTTTACCTGACTCCCAATCCCGGGGAACCGGAAATGGAATTTACAAGGATTGCTTCAGGCGGGGAAATATCAAGAGTAATGCTGGCTGTTAAATCTTCCCTTGCTGACGCAGATGAAACGCCGCTTCTGATATTTGATGAAATTGATACGGGTATAGGAGCAACTCTCGGAGAAAAAGTCGGTGAAAAGTTAAAGGAACTTTCTGATATTCATCAGATAATTACGGTAACACATCTTCCCCAGATTGCCTGCAAGGCCGATGATCATGTAAAAGTACATAAAAAATCAGCAGACGGAAGAACAGTTACAAAGATAGTACAGGTAAAAGGCGACGAGAGAGTCAGGGAGATAGCCCGAATGCTTGGCGGAAAGGCGGATAAATCCGCAAGCCTCAGGGCCAAGGAAATATTAAAATGACACAGGAACAGATAATAAAAGCAACTCTTGAGGATGCAGCCGGCATAAGAAAACTTGTTAATTATTTTGCGTCAAAGAACGTTATGCTGCCGCGCTCTCTAACGGAAATATATGAAAATATAAGAGATTTCTGGGTTGTCAGAAAAGAAGATGAAATTATAGCATGTTGTGCTCTTCATCCGTTGTGGGAAAATCTTGCAGAAATAAAGTCCCTTGCCGTTTCAGAAAAACATCAGAAGGAAGGCCTTGCCAGGATGCTTATTGAGAAATGCATAGAGGAAGCCGTCCTGATAAAAGCGGCGGAGGTTTTTGCCCTTACATACACACCCGGTTTTTTTGAGAAGCTTGGGTTTGAAAAAGGCGACAAGGAAAAAATGCCCCACAAAATATGGTCTGAATGTATTAAATGTCCTCTTTTTCCTGACTGTGATGAAGAACTTATGGTGAGGTATTTATGAAATTAATAAGTTTTCTGCTGGGTTTTATTTTTTTTCTGCTGGGTTTTGCATATCTCTACAGGCCGGCTCTGGTTTATAAATTTAATCTTCTTATGCGGGAATATCTTTTTAACGACAGGCTTGTTCTTGTTAACAGAAGAAAAATAGGAACGTTTCTTCTTATAACAGGGGCTCTTATTCTGTTTTTCAGTCTGTGATATCTGATCGCGGTAAAATATGCTACCTGATCGGCCGGCCTCTTTCTCATTCCATGTCACCGGCTATACACGGAATTATATATTCCCGTATGGGATTGGACTGGCGGTATCTTTTGAAGGAAATAGAAACCCCCGAAAAAATTAAAGACTTCGCTTCGGCAGTCAGGGAGTCTGAACGTTGTCCCGGATTTAACGTAACACTGCCGTATAAAAGCTCTATAATGAAATATCTGGACGGGACAGACCCTTCGGCTGTCAAAACCGGCGCTGTAAATACAGTCGTTAAAAACAAAAATAAACTTAAAGGATTTAATACTGACTGGGAAGGATTCCGGGACGATCTGAAACTTTCGCTGGGAATTTCGTCTGCTCCGGAGAGCGCTTTGATACTAGGCGCCGGCGGCGCCGCGCGCGCAGCCGTTTATACTCTGACCTACGGCTTTACTTCCGTACCGGAACAGATTTTTATTTACGATATTGATTATGATAAAGCGGATAGTCTAAAAAATGATTTTAGAGATGCTTCTGTAGAGGTTTTAAAGGGCTCCGGCCTTAAAGAAAAGATTTCCGCTGTGGATGTACTTATAAATTCAACTCCGGTCGGCATGAATCCTGCGTCGCCGCCTGTTGACCTGGGCATTACTCAAACCAAAGAG
Source organism: Elusimicrobiota bacterium (assembly GCA_003558145.1). Lineage (GTDB taxonomy): Bacteria > CG03 > SLGR01 > SLGR01 > PWQF01 > PWMP01. The sequence goes on along the minus strand of PWMP01000201.1, from coordinate 373 downwards.
GCACTGCGCGTTTACGATATGGTATATAATCGGAAAACAGAACTTCTTCAACAGGCGGATAAAAAAGCTTTAAGATACGCTTCCGGAGCAGGAATGCTTGCGCGCCAGGGCGCCCGCGCTTTCGAGCTCTGGTCCGGAACAAAAGTTTCAGAGGCAGTTAAAAAGGAGATGACAGAATATGTAATAAATGCGGCCGCCGCCGCTGAAGCGAGGTAGTGAAATGATAAGATATATGACAGCAGGAGAATCGCACGGCAGGTGCCTGACCGTAATAATTGAGGGCCTTCCGGCAGGTCTTGAAGTATCGGAAGACGATATAAACCTTCAATTGAAAAGAAGACAGCTGGGTTACGGGCGCGGCCGGCGAATGAAG
>PWMP01000023.1 GCA_003558145.1 Elusimicrobiota bacterium | reverse complement strand
GGCAATTTCTTCAACAGCTTCAACTGCATCCTCCCAGCCCATCCACGCGGTAGATATATCATCGGGCCTTATTCTCTCCGGCCGGGCGGCGGCGCTTAACGGGGTCGGCCTGTTGTATAGCACCCCGAAATGCATTTGTAAAACAGCGACAGGGGCGAGGATTCCAATAAGAGCAATGTGAGCTATAGAGTAAAAATTAAACAGTCTGCGTTTTTTCCTGTAGAGCCCCGCATAAAATTTTCCGACAGGAAGGCAAAGAGTAATATAAGCGATAACAGGCCAGTGGCTCAACGTCCTGAAAAATAATGAGTAAACAAGAAAAAAAACAAGCGGAATGAATCCGAAACAGAAAATAAATTTTTCAAACCCGTCTTTTTTTATACGCGATACGCTTTTAAAGGCAAAGTAAAGCGCGGGAAAAAAGAAAAAAGGGAGAAGATAGCCAAGCTGGCCTGCTGTAAACTGTCCCAGGTAGTCCGCCCTGATACCCCTGAATTCCGGTCGGGCGGCCTGAAAAGAAAAACTGGCAAAAGAGTTGTTTATGTTCCATATGACCACGGGAATAAAAATAACGGCAGCAGCAGCCAGAGCAATCCAGGGACCCCTTCCCGAAAGAAGTTTTCTTTTGTTTTTGTCAGTCAGCAGGTAAACAAAAGCGCCGGCAAAGAGAAAAAGAGCCGTATACTTTGATAAAAGAGCAAGGCCGGCGGCAATCCCAAAGAACAAGCAGTTTTTGTCCGAGGGCTCATCTGCGGCTTTTTTAAAACGGTAAAGACCCCAGCTAAAAAAAAGAAGAAGCGGAGCGTCCGGGAGAAGAAGAGCTCCGGAAACAAAAAAGATCGGAACAAGCAGGAATACCATAGACGCGGCAGCGGCATCTTCCTTCTTTAAAAAGCTTTTTGCCAAAAGGTAAAAAGGCAGCAGAGCTGCCGTAAAAAGCAGCACCGGTCCCAAACGCAGAAAAAAACGGCCGGCTGAAGCGAACGGAAAGCTGAATAACAACCCGGCAAGGGACACCATAGGAGGATGGTCAAAATAGCTCAGAGAAGGATTCAGCGTGTAAAGGTAGTAATAAGCTTCATCCGCAGAAAGAGGCATAAATGCCGCTATGAGAAGACGCGCTATCAGAACAAAAAAGGCTGTTTTCAGCAGAACTTTCATAGCGGCTGTAAGTAATTATTATTTTTAATGGAGAAAATGCCTTCTGCCGGTAAAAACCATACTAACGTTCAGCTTTTGGGCAGCTTCTATTACTTTGTCATCGTTTTTGGAGCCCCCGGGCTGGACTATGCTTTTTATACCCGCTGAGGATGCAGTTTCTACTGCGTCGGGGAACGGGAAAAAGGCGTCAGAAGCCATAACGGCTCCTTCTTTAAGTTCCGGGAAAAAATGCTTCATTTTTTCAACCGCTATATCAACAGCCGTTACCCTTGCCGTTTCGCCGCCGCCCAGGCCCACAGTCCTGCCGCCGGAGGCGATGACTACTGCGTTTGACTTCATAAACCTTGCTATTTTCCAGGCAAATTTCAGGTCCGACATCTGCTGCTGCGATGGCTGTCCCGATGTAACTGTATTCCATTCTTCCCCATTAAAATTATCATTGTCCTGCAGAAGGAAACCGCCGGAAATCCTGCGCCAGTCCCGGCCGCCTTCGGTTTCAGAGCTGAGAACCACCCTGAGGTTGGGCTTTTCCGCAAGAGTTTTAAGGGCTTCGGCAGTAAAAGAAGGAGCCACAGCGACTTCATAGTAGTTGTCAAGCATAAGTTTTGCCGTATCTCCGTCAACTTCTCTGTTGAAGGCCGCTATCCCGCCGAATGCGCTCATAGGATCGGAACCGTATGCTTTGCTGTATGCGTCTTTTATATCGTTTCCTATGGCAGCCCCGCAGGGCACAGTGTGTTTGATAACGGCTACTGCCGGTTCTTCAAATTCCTTAACGATTTTTGCGGCGGCGTCCAAATCCTGGTAATTATTAAAGCTAAGTTCCTTTTCTCCCTGAATCATTTTGTAGGGACTGCTGCCGTAAAGCTCCGCATCCTGGTGCGGGTTTTCCCCGTAGCGCATTTTTTTCTCCAAAGGAAGGGAAAGAAATATATTTCCACCGCTGAAATATCCGGATATGGCCGCGTCGTAGGCGCAGGTTGCCGCAAAAGCTTTTGAGGCAAGTTTTTTTCTTGTTTCTTTGTCAACGGAACCTTTTTTAAGCCTGTCTGTTACGGTTTTGTAGTCTCCAGGAGAAGAAACGACAACAACCTGTGAATAGTTTTTGGCGGCAGCCCTTAATAAACACACCCCGCCGATATCTATGTATTCCAGCAGTTCGCTTCCGGATTTACCTTCACCAAGCGCCGTTTCAAACGGGTAGAGATTGACACATACAAGGCCGAGTGGTTTCAACTTAAATTCTTCAAGTTCCTGCTTCTGGTCCTTCCTGGCAAGAATTGAAGCAAACACCGCGGGATGAAGCGTCTTTACCCTGCCTCCAAGCATATCGGGATAACCGGTAAGCTCGGATATATTTGTAACTTTCAGACCGGCTTGTTTAAGATTTTTTTCGGTACCGCCGGTTGAAAAAAGCTCCCAGCCCATTTCTGAAAGGCTGCCGGCAAACTCCTCAATACCAGTTTTGTCATACACGCTAATTAATGCTCTCATATTTTATCTCCGTATTATAGTTCCCCTTTTCCTTACTGTTTTTTGATTTTATAACAAAGCCGGATTTTGTCAAATCTCTTCTCTATAGAGCTCAGGCATTCATAAAAAAACCCCCTCCGGCCTTAAAAAACCGGAGGGGGCGAGGGTTTTGGACCCTTCTTGGATATTTTACATCATTCCGCCCATTCCGCCCATTCCGCCCATTCCGCCTCCGGACATCGGAGGAGTTGAATCCTTTTCCTCAGGCTTATCAGCGATGAGACATTCGGTTGTAAGTATGGTGGACGCTACCGACGCGGCATTTTCTATTGCCGAACGGGTAACTTTAGCGGGGTCTATTATTCCCTTTTCAACCATATTTACATATTCTCCGGCTTCGGCGTCATAACCTGTTCCGGGGTCGGAACTGGTTATTTTTTCTACTACGATTGAGCCTTCAGCACCGGCGTTGAGGGCGATCCTTCTTACAGGCGCTTCAAGAACTTTTCTGACTATGTTTATTCCTACTTCTTCGTCAGCGTCTGCACCTTTAAGTTTTTCCAGCCCCTTGCGGGCGTTGAGAAGCGCTACACCGCCGCCGTTTACTATGCCTTCTTCAACAGCAGCCCTGGTAGCGTTAACAGCGTCCTCAACCTTGAACTTTTTGGCTTTCATTTCGGTTTCGGTGGCTGCTCCTACTCTTATTACCGCAACTCCGCCGACCAGGCGCGCAAGGCGCTCTTCGAGTTTTTCACGGTCATAATCGGAATCGGTTTCTTCTATCTGCTTTCTTATCTGGCTGACACGGGCCTCAATGTCTTTCTTTTCTCCGGCTCCACCCACTATCGTGGTGTTTTCGTTGTCAACCGTTATTCTTTTGGCGCTGCCGAGCATGTTGACATCCGCCGAATCAAGCTTTACACCCAGTTCTTCGGAAATAACCTGTCCGCCCGTAAGAACGGCTATGTCTTTAAGCATTTCTTTTCTTCTGTCTCCGAATCCGGGAGCTTTTACTGCGGAGCATTTCAGGGTTCCCCTAATCTTGTTTACGACAAGAGTCGCAAGGGCCTCCCCTTCAACGTCCTCGGAAATTATAAGGAACTGCTTTCCTGTTTTGGCTATTTTTTCAAGCAGAGGAAGAAGGTCCTGCATACTGGATATCTTGGCGTCGGTTATAAGTATGTATGGGTCTTCAAGGACGGCTTCCATCCTCTCCGAGTCCGTTACGAAATAAGGAGAAAGATAGCCGCGGTCAAACTGCATTCCCTCTACTACATCCAGTACGGTTTCGGCGCCTTTTCCTTCTTCAACGCTTATTACTCCGTCTTTTCCGACTTTATCCATGGCTTCGGCGATAAGCTCGCCCGTTTCACGGTCAGCAGCCGAAATTGAAGCAACCTGAGCTATTTCTTCGCGGGTATCTATTTTTTTAGCTTTTGCTTTTATTTCTTCAACAACTTTCTTTACCGCCTTGTCTATGCCGGCTTTAACGTGGCGCGAGTTGGCGCCGGCGGTAATGTTTCTGAAGCCTTCCTGTATCATTGACCTTCCCAGAACAATTGCCGTGGTGGTTCCGTCACCGGCTACGTCATTTGTCTGCGAAGCTACTTCTTTAAGAAGCTGGGCTCCCATGTTTTCAAACTTGTCTTCAAGCTCTATTTCCTTGGCAATGGTGACGCCGTCGGATGAAATTGCAGGAGCGCCGAAGCTCTTTTCCATAACAACCTGGCTCCCCTTGGGACCGAGCGTTATTTCAACTGCATCGGCCATCTTCTTCACGCCTCTCAGCAGAGCATGCGAAGCATCATCTTTAAACTTAAGTATTTTAGGCATATCTTTTTTTACCTCCTTTATTTCAGATCCGCGTTAGCCGACTATCCCGAAAATGTCGTCTTCATGCATTATGAGATATTCGTCTTCACCGAATTTTACCTCTGTTCCCGAATACTTGCCGTAAAGAACTTTGTCTCCCTTTTTGACATTCATAGGCAGGCGTTCGCCCGCATCGGTAAGTTTTCCGGGGCCCACAGCTTCTACCGTACCTTCCTGCGGTTTTTCCTTAGCCGTATCGGGTATTATTATTCCCCCTTTTTTCTGTTCCTTCTCTTCTACCGGTTTCACCAGTACTCTGTCTCCAAGCGGTTTCAGTTTCATTTTTTCACACCCTCCTTTATTTGGTTTTAATGAAGATTTAGACCGTTCTGTCTTAAGATTTGCAACTACCTTGATTGTATTTATAACAAATTTGACTTGTTTGTCAAGCCCCATATTACAGCCATTCCCTTAAGCGTAATATCTATGTCAACGGGGTTTTCTTGTGTCACCTGTAAAGGCAGTGACGAAGCGGCTCCGCCTGTGAAAATAATTCTGAAATCCCTGTTTAATTCTTTCCTGATTTCATTTATGGTTTTTTCTATCTGGCCCGTGAGAGTCAGGTGAAGGCCGCTCTTTACGGCTTCTTCAGTAGTTGTACCGGCTATCTTCTCAGGCACCCCGAGACAGGCGCTCTTAATCCGGTCCGCCCTTTTTATAAGATCGGCGGCCATGGATTCAATACCGGGGCATATTACTCCCCCGATATATTCTCCCGAGCAACTCACAATATCAAAAGTGTTGGCCGTTCCGAGGTCCGCTACAATACAGTCATATCCGTAAATATGATATACAGCTGCCGCGTTGCAGATTCTGTCAGGACCCAGCTGAGAGGGGTCTTTCACCTTAAGTTTAAGGCCGGAAACCGCCTTATGGCTTATTTTGAGAGGCTTTGTCCGGGAATATTTTTCGAGAGTTTTCTTAAGTTTGCCCTCCAGGCTTCTCACTACACAGGAAAAAGCTGACCCGGCTGCCTTTTTTCCGCCTGTGATTGAGTTTATTTTCTTTTCAAGGCTATCTAAATATCCCTCACCGGAAGGGACAATCCCGGTTTTTGTTATTTCCCCTGAAGTCATCAGCCCTATCCTGGTTGAAGTGTTTCCCGCATCCACAAGAATCAGGGTATCTTCAGGTACCGGGGCTTTTTTTACGGGTATTGGAGAACCGGTCAAAACGGAAGTTGTCTTTCCGCCGGAAGACTCAACAAGAAGAGCCCCCTTCTCATCTATGCCCCGGACAGTACCCTGTATATCGCCGACGCGGCACTGCCGGGCTGTTAGCGTAAGGCGGGAATTAAGGTAATCAATTTCCCCGCTGCTTAGTTTATCAACGGGAAACTCCTGTTTTATATCTTTTAAAAATCCCGAAAGAAACTGTTTTTTATCTACCGGACACACAGCAGCCGAATCCCTGACACTTTCAGGGAATGATTTTTTATCTTTAAAAGTATTGAGCCCCACGCTTAGTATAAGCCAACCCGGCGCCGGCGACTGCGCTATTATTCCCCCGGCTTTTCCTCCGCTGCATATAATATCGTTAGGCCATTTCCAATGCGCTTCAATACCCAGGTCTTCAAGAGATTTTAGAGCGTAGAACGCGGCGCGGACGGACGCTATAGCTTTTGCTTTTTTAACCCTGACAATTATTGAAAAATAAAGGCCTCCTTCCGGAGAGAACCAGCTGCTGCCTCTGCGTCCTACCCCATTGTCCTGCGAGAAAGCGGCAATGAGGGCTACGTCGGGAGAATCATTTATTATCTCTCTTGCGCGGTCAATGGTTGAATCTATATTTTTATATACCTCGACCCTTTGTCCAAAAAAAGGAAGTTCCGGAAGCTTTTTACTCATCAATAAGCAGGGTAAAATCTACGGGCGGCGCCGCCGAAGTCAAGGCGCCCACGGAAATCCTGTCAACACCGTCCTGCGCGTATAGGTGAACGTTTGAAAGATTAATGCCGCCGGAAACCTCTATTTGAACCCCGGGTTTCTTTTCACCGGCGGCTTTAACCGCCAGGCGAACCTCTTCCGGGGTGAAGTTGTCCAGCATTATTATATCAGCCGGGCCCTGGAGGGCCTGCTCAAACTGAGATAGGTTTTCTATCTCTATTTCTATTTTTATATCCGGAGCAGTCCTTTCCCTGACTTCCATAAGAAGAGTTGTAATATCTTTTCCGGAGGCGGCAATGTGGTTTTCTTTTATAAGGACCTGATCCGCTAAGCTAAAGCGGTGGTTTTTACCGCCTCCCGTAATAACCGCGTATTTTTCAAGCTCCCTGAGAAGAGGGATGGTTTTTCGTGTATCATAAACGGCGGTACCGCCAGACATTTCAGCAAATGACGCGGCAAGGGTAGCTATTCCGGAAAGATGGGAAAGAAAATTGAGAGCAACCCGCTCTGCGGCAAATATATCCTCCGGCGCCCCTTCAATCTCAATAGCACGGCAGCCGGGATACAGTTTATCCCCGTCTTTTATAACAGGGGCCGGGTCCGTACGGGCAGAAACTTTTTTAAAAACTTCGGCAGCTATTTCCAGTCCGCAGGCAATTCCGGGCTCTTTTGACATTATGGACGCCTTTACGATCCTGGAGGAGAAATCAATGTTTAATGACGTTATGTCGGAAGCGGCGGAGTCTTCTTTAAGCGCCGCTTTAATTATTTTATTTAGATTTTTTTTGTTTAATTTCAAAAATTTTATCCCTTATGGCTGCGGCCAGTTCGAAATCAAGCATGTCCGCAGCATCTTTCATATCCTTTTCCATTAGTTCCAGAATTTTTTTTCTGGCCCTGTCTGATACGGAGGCCGCATCCGCAACACCGATATATTCCACGGTGTTTTTCCTTGCTTCGTATTCAAATTCTTTCTCTTCCCTTATCGCCTTTACTACCGTTTCCGGTTTTATGG
>PWMP01000144.1 GCA_003558145.1 Elusimicrobiota bacterium | reverse complement strand
CGGCCAGGGCGCCTTGAATTATGTAAACGGTGTAGAACAATCCCTTCAAACGGCAGCCAGGGAACTGAAAAGCACTCCCGAAGAAGTGGTAAGTGCGGTAAATAAACTGAAAAAAGAAATAGAAGGTCTGAAAGATAAAATAAATGCACTTGAACAAAAACTGGTTTCAGGACAATCAGAAAGTGAGAATGAAGATATAAACGGGGTTAAATTTGCTGTTAAGGATTTCGGCAGCGCTTCGGAAGGAATTATGAGGGCCTGGGCTGATTCTCAGGTTGCTTCCTCCTCTTCGGCCGCCCTGGCCTTAGGGGGAACACAAGAAACCGTAAAAATGATATTTAAGCTATCAGGAGATCTCACCAACAAGCTGGATGCTTCCCACATATTAAAAAAAGCAGCCGAAGCTTCAGGAGGCAATGCCGGAGGCAGAAAGGATATGGCCCGCGGCGGCGCGCCCGGCGGCAGCGCCTCTTTTAAAAAATTCCTAAAAATAGTAAAAGAAGAAATAAAAAATAACCTTAACTGAATATATGCGCCCGTAGCTCAGTGGACAGAGCGTCGGCCTCCGGAGCCGAAAGTCGAAGGTTCGACTCCTTCCGGGCGTACCATTTAAAGGACCGGAAACTTAAAATAAAAGGAATACAGTAGATCCGGAGGCATAAAAATATGTGTGAGAGGAAAATAATGGAGCAACTTAATATGAGAGATTTGAGTTCGGCAAAAACCCGCAGAAAAATTGTAGGTGTAATAGGAGGCTCCCGTGCTGACAGGGAAACAAAAAATATTGCCAGAGAAGTAGGGAAGTCCATAGCCCGGTGCGGACATATTCTTGTCTGCGGCGGACTGGGAGGCGTTATGGAGGCTGCCTGTCAGGGAGCTGCCGGCAGCGGGGGAATCACTGTTGGAATTCTGCCCGGCACTTACTCTGAAAGCGCTAATTCCTTTGTTCAGATTCCCGTAGTTACCGCCATGAGTCACGCCCGTAACGCTATTATAGTAAGAACAGCTGATATAGTGGTAGCAATTGACGGGAAGTACGGGACGCTTTCCGAAATAGCTCTTGCCAAAGCCCTTGGGAGGCGTGTGTTGGGACTTTTTACCTGGGACGAAGTTCCGGGAGTGGAAGTAATGGAGTCGGTTGAAGAAGTTACGGAGATTCTGAAAAACATTTGAGAGCGCTTATACAAAGAGTGAAAAGGGCTTCAGTTGAAGCAGCCGGAGAAAAAAAAGAAATAGGTAGAGGGCTGGTCATTCTTGCGGCTATATCTAAGGATGATACCGGTGAAACCGTTAGATCCATTGCTTCCAAAACTATATCTTTGCGTATATTCCCGGATAAGAAAGGAAAATTTAATTTTTCAGTAAAAGATACGGTAGGTGAAATACTTGCAGTTCCTCAGTTTACTTTGTACGGCGATTGTTCCAGGGGTAACCGGCCCGGTTTTGAAAAAAGCGCTGCAAAGGAAAAAGCATCCGAATATTTTGAACTGTACCTGAATTTTTTAAGGGAAAGCGGATTAACCGTGGAAAGCGGTTTTTTTGGACAGGAAATGCTGGTTGAAATAATAAATGACGGTCCTGTTACGGTAATGCTTGAAAATTGAAAGTAAACCCTCCCACATCAAGATTTTTTTTAGCGTCTTTTTATTCGTCAGCAATTATTGCTGTACTGATATTGAGCTTTATCCAGTTTTTTCTTACAGCGCCCGTAAGGCCTGAAACTGACCGGCTGACATATCTTCATTACCACATCATCCGCATTCAGGTTAAAGGGAATGAAAAGCTTTTTCCCGGTTCCGATGCTGTATTTAATATATATAAAAACGGTAAAAAGGTGACCGGAATAGGCGGCCAGCAGGATATAAACGTTAAATATGATATCGAAAAAGGTATGTGGGAAGGACAATTTCCGGTACCCTGGGCTGCGCCCCGGGGCGTTTATACAATTAAATATGCCGGAACGGAAGATATTAACGCCTGGAACGGAGCCTTTGCTATTCATTCCCGACGTCCGTCGGATAGTTTTAAAGAACCTTTAAAAATAATGACTATGGAAACTACCAGACCGCTTAGAGGATTTAATGTGCCTCCTCCGCGCTCACTTGAAGGAGCCGGATACAGAGGTATATTTGAATGGACCAAATATATAGGGGGAAATACCCTGTGGTACTTGGCAGCACAGACGTCTTCATATACGGAAGGCGATTTGTCTTACGAAGACCCCTGGCTTAAAGATAATCTGAGAACCCTTGAGGAATTTTCAGACGCGGCGAAGAATTCCGGACTCAATTTTGGAGCCTGGATTGTTTCTTTCAGATCTTTCGGGATATTTTCCCTTAAGCCAGAATGGTATGAATACAGCTATGCTTACAGGAGGCACAGCGGCGAAATTTACGAAACAAACGGCATATCTATTCTTGATAACAGGAGAATAAGGGACGTAATAAAAATGGCTTCATATCTTAATTCCCTTGATAATGTGGATTATGTCGGGCTTGACTATATACGTCCTGCTCCCGCTGTAGCAGGCCTCGAGCTCGTTGATGATTTTATTGAAGTAATGGAAATTGAAGTTCCTGCGACCTGGAGTAGTTTTACTAAGGAGGGAAGGATGAAATGGCTTGCTGAAATAGTAAGCGCTCCGGGGAACCGTAATCACCCCCTGAAGCAGAAATGGAACTGGTATAGGGCAAGTCGTATGGCTATGATAATAAAGCGTATAAAATCTGAAGCTGTAACTGATAAACCGCTTTGGGTTTTCATGTTAAGCTGGGATAAAGGCCACGAGCACGGTCAGGATGCGGTTATGTTTCAGGATGCCGGGGCTGATATTGTTGCTGTAATGATGTACGAGGCTGACAGAAGGCGTTTTGATAATTTTGTCCGTAGCTGGAAGGATTATCTTATAGGTACGAGGGTAAACCTTGTCGTCGGAAACCAGGTCGACTGGCCCGTTCATCAGCATGCTGTATATCCTGCCGGCCCCCAGGAATTCGGAACCCGCCTGGAAAAAGGTATCAGCGAACTTACAAGCCCGGTTAATCTTAAGGGAGCTTTTATAAATGATTTTTCAAGGATTTTATCCGGGAGAAGAGGACCCTATGAAAAAAACGAATGGCTTGCTGCTGCGGGTCGTGCTTTTTCACTTTTAAATAACCCGCAAGAGCTTAACCTTGATATTTCTCTTAACAGCGAAATAGTAAACGGGCAGGAATTTACAGGAAGTCTCACGGTAAAAAACATATCCGGTAAAAATATGAAAAACGTAGGGATAGAAAGCCTTAAAACACCCGGGATTAATATATCTCCGTCCTCGAAAAAAATTTCATCCATAAATGCCGGTTCTGAAGTTAAAATGCTTTTTGCAGGTTCTGTTTCGGCTTCTCCTTCAATCAGAAAAGGGAACTATATGATAGCTTTCAGAGTTGAACATGAGGACAATATATATATTGACTATAAATATTTTCCGGTTGGAAATATACCGGTTGATATAGGAGTAAAGTTAAGGTAAAATACCGTCATACGGAAAAACTGTAGAAATGCCGGATCATAGAGAATATTAGTTATGGATATCAGCAATAAAAAAAAATTACTGAATATAGCAAGAAAATCTATAGAGCAATATGTAAAAGAAGGTTCAAGATATGAACCGCGCGCGGACGAAGAAGCCCTTCAGAAAACCAGGGGGGCATTTGTTACTCTCAAATCAGGACCCCGGCTCAGAGGTTGTATAGGAAGCATAATTACTAATGAACAGCTTTATCTTGTAGTTCGGGATATGGCTATTCAGTCAGCAGTGTCTGATCCGAGGTTTACTCCTGTAAGTGAGGACGAAATTGATAATATAGAAATTGAAATATCAGTTCTGAGTGTACCCAAAAAGGTAAAAAGCGCTGAAGAAATCAGTATTCCGGGACACGGCGTCATAGTAAAAAAAGCTATGCGTCAGGGAGTATATCTTCCGCAGGTAGCCGATGAAACGGGCTGGAACAAAGAGGAATTTTTATCCAGCCTGTGTTTTGATAAAGCCGGTCTGGAACCGGATGCATGGAAAAATCCTGAAACGGAACTATTTACATTCTGTGCTGAAGTTTTTAATGAAAAGGAGTTAAAAAAAGATGAATAAAATAATTTTTGTAATTGTTATTGCTGTATTGATAGTTTCCGGGTGCAGGTCTGTTCCTAAAAGGGATTTAAATACCAGGGAAGGTGTAATAGCAGCACATTTCACTGTTTCGGTAAAAGATGTCAGCAGGCTTCTTGCTAAAGGCTACAGTGAAGAAGAGTGTGTCGGAATCCTTTTTATCTCTTCATCAACTCACCTGAATGAAAAAGAGGTGAAAGAAAAGCTTAAAGAAGGACAGTCCCTGGAAGAAATCGCTTCAGAGGCTGGTATTACTGAAGAAAAATATACTGAAACAACACGGTGGATACTCAGTCAGACGGCTGAGTATTCAGAAGAAAAACAACTCCCAGAAGAAGAATAGTATTTAATGGAAAAATTTCGACCAGTCCCATCACAGGCAAAATAAAAATACCGCCTGCCGCGGCAATAGAAGTACCGGCAAAGCAGGCAACTGCAATTCTCCTGAAAGCTTCAGATCTACCGGACCCTTGCGCCCTGAGTACCGATACCGAAGCCGGATAAAAAACTGACATTAAAAGAAAACTTCCGGCAAGTATAATCATAAAAAGTAAGGTTGAAGAAGGGGGGGTAATTGTAAATTCAAAAAAAACTGTAACCAGTATAAAAAACAGTGAAGATAAAACCAGAAACTTACTTACCATTGAATACGGGTCATAGGTTTTAGATGCATGAATTATCTTGAATGAAAGGAATATTCCGCCAGATGCTGCCAGGGCCACAGCTGATATGTAGGAATAAAGTTTTCCTGAAAAGGAATGGATCATAACTGATATATTCCATATAAACAGTGTATATATAAAAAGCGTTGCAGCAACGGCTGCAAGGGCCTTAAATCTGTCGTTTTTGCGCTTTAGCAGCAGAACGCTAAGCAGTACGGCAAAAATAAAAAACAAATAAACCCAGACCGGTTTAAGCCTGTCAGTCATTCTAACAAGAAAACCTCTCCATATACCGATAGAATATATTAATTCATTAAATGAATATTTAAGTGATGCCGGTTTCAAATCTGAATTTATCGGAGCGCCGGATATGTCAATTTGAGCGCTCACTTTTTCCGAGGTGGAAAGTTTATAAATAAGAAGCGGAAGTGTAATATTAACAGGCATATCTTCAACAACTTCCATATATTCAACAAGAGGAAGAGGTGAAGCGGAAAAACCTCTTGCCTGTGAAGCCAGAATTAAAGACCTTCTTGAATACATATGTGTAGTATTAGGAAAACGGGATTTGAGTGACCTGTAAGCTGAAGCTGCAAGCATTTGTTTGCTGTGGCTGAGCATCTCATCGCCGGCTTCCAGGTTGACAGAGACCAGTGAATGTCTTACAGAAGCACGTTGAAGTTTAGTGAAAAACTCCGATGTATAATAGCGGTTCAAAAAAATGTTTACCGGATCCGGCAGGGTTACAATGATTATGTCAAAAAAATTTTCCGGACCGAAATTGTCTATAAAAGATCTGCCGTCCGTCGTGCAAAGTATTCTTACACGTTCCATGTCTAAAATGTTGTTATCAAAATATGCACACATCTGTGGGACAGGGCTGGCCCAGTAGACGCTGTTTATATCCGGGTAACGCAGGATTTCTTTAACAGTCAGGGGGCATTGTCCTATAAGCAGTACGCGGGATGCCCAGGGAAACTGCAGCATGGCAAGGTGAATGTTCTTTGTTATATCTTCATAATATGTATTTTCAATTAAACCCATATGATTAAGCGAAACCTGAAATGTTTCTTCGCCGCCACCGTGAAGTACGGTTTCCCCGTAAGCTGTTGTTTCTCCTCCACTATATTGCCTGGAATTCCTGTCAATGCTTCGAATAAATCCGTGTATAACCTTTCCCCCCGTAAAAACCGTAGTCAGGAAAATTAATGCCGCAGCCGCAAAGAAAAAAGAGCGACTGCTTTTTTTTGAATCCTGCAGAAAAAATAAAACGGTGAAACCCGAAAAAGAACACAGAAACACAATGCTTATAGGAAAATATGTCTTCAGAAATAAGGTGTCAAAAACAAAAAAGAGAAAAAGCCCGGCCGGAAAAAAAATCAGGTTGATATTCTTTCCCGATTCTGAAATATACTTAAGGATAAAAGCCGCCGCCGCTGCGAGCGGAAAAAGTAAAAATGCCGGATAGAGATAACCTGCATACCAGGGTAGGGTATCATTGAAGGCCAGTCCAAAAACAGGCCTTGAAAGCATTATAAGTACGATCAGTATTGGAAGATAAAGTGATATTTTTATTATTAATGAATCCGGCGTCGGTATTTTTTTTCCCAGCGGAGACCCTTCAATTTTTTTGCTGAAAATAAAACATAAAAGCGTTTCAAAGGATAAAATAAAAAAAATCAGGGCAATATTAAATACGGGATAAAAAGTTGATGAGAAAAAAGTGCGGAAGACAGCCGTAAATCCGGCGGCCAGAAAAAAACCTAATACTAAAGAAACATGCTTACTCATTATCTGGCAGAACAAAGGATTGCTAAGTAAGAGTTTGTGCTCTTGTTCAGACAGAGCATGGCTGTTTCAGCCCGGAGGATATTTACCATAAACCGTCCGGGCTGAAAACTAAAGGGCCCATACTGCTATTCCATAGTAATGCAGCTTACAGGGCATACTTCCTCGCATGCGCCGCAACCGTCGCATAGCTCCGGGTTTGCCAGCACACTTACATCGTCGGACATGTCAAGAGCGCCTGTCGGACATTCCTCTACGCATATGGTGCAGCCTGTGCAGGAATTGGCATCGATTACCGGTTTCAGATTATCTCCATCAGACATGATTTTCCTCCTTTTTCAGTAAACTTTTACATATTACTCTGATACATAATACAAATTATTTAATTAAATTCAATTTTTAGTTTATAAGGTATTGAAAATCTTGTTTTAGAATAGCATTTTTATATAATAAAACTCAAGAAGATGATTATAAATAAAGAATATTATGAATTTAAAAACTGCAGAAGCTAAAGAGAAAACAATTCTTGTAGGAATTGAAAAAGCTGATAGTGTCCCTGTTGCTGAAAGCCTTGCGGAGCTTTACCAGCTTGCCCGCACGGCCGGCGCTAAGGTTGAGGCAAAATTAATACAGAAGCGTGAAAAGCCGCACCGTGCCACATATATAGGAACGGGTAAAGCGCTAGAACTGAAAGAGTATGTTCAGAGTATGGGTGTAAATATGGTTGTTGTAGATGATGAGCTTACACCTACGCAGGAAAGTAACCTTGAGGATACTGTGGGATGCAAGGTGATTGACCGCACCCGGCTTATACTGGATAT
>PWMP01000106.1 GCA_003558145.1 Elusimicrobiota bacterium | reverse complement strand
TCTTATTATGTTTTCGGCCGGAACGCGGCAATTTTCAAAAATCAGTTCCCGGGTAACGGAAGCTCTTATTCCCATCTTATCTTCTTTTTTTCCGAAATCAAAGCCCTCGGTTCCCTTTTCTACTATGAATACGGAAGCGCCGCGCGCCCCCTTGCTCTTATCAGTCATTGCAAGAATTGAATATATTTCAGCTTCGCCGCCGTTGGTTATAAATATTTTATTGCCGTTCAGGACATAGTTGTCACCATCTTTTTCGGCAGTTGTCTGAAGAGCGCCAGCGTCACTGCCGGCATTGGGTTCGGTAAGCCCGAAAGCCGCCAGCTTTTCACCGGAAGCAATTTGAGGCAGATATTTCTTTTTCTGCTCTTCGCTTCCGAACAGCAGTATCGGATAAGCGCCAAGCGCGCTTGCCGCGTAACTTACAGCAACCGCAGGGCATACCTTTGAAAGCTCCTCGGTTATAAGGCACAGTTCAAAACAGCCGCCGCCGAGGCCTCCGTACTGCTGGGGAACAAAAACCGCAAACAGGTCGCTTTCCGCCATGACCTTCATAATTTCCGCGGGAAATTCTCCTTTTTCGTCAAGTTCCGCGCGAACCGGTTTTACTTTTTCCTGCGCTATCTGGCGGGCAAGGTCCCGCATCATTTTTTGATCTTCAGTTAATTGCCATTCGTTCATTTTTTTTAATCCTCCTGGTCTAATTTTTCAATAGCTTCTTTTGCCGCTTCCTGCTGGGCAGCCTTTTTAGTCAGGCCGCTGCCCTTTCCTGCTGTTTTTCCGTTAATCTTTACTCTTACCTTAAATAGTTTTTTACCGGGCGGCCCCTCATGGGATATTGTTTCGTATTCAGGAATCTGACCCAGGCTGATGACGGTAATCTCCTGGAGTTCCGACTTGTAGTCCTTTATAGGCAGAAAATCCCGGTCTTTTAAATTATATTCAATAAAATGCGCGCTTTCCTCAAAACCCCTGTCAAGAAATATTGCCCCTATAACCGCTTCAAGAGTATCTGCAGCTATTTTTGTTTTTCCTCTCTCAGAATGTTTTTTAGTCTGCATACCGAGAGAAATATATTTTTCAAGCCCGATTTTTTCCGCCCACTCCCTGAGTGATTCCCCTGAAACAAGATTCGCCCTTATCTTTGTAAGTTCCCCCTCGTCCTTATCAGGAAATTTTTCAAAAAGCATCCGGCTTACAGCAGCGTTAAGAACACTGTCTCCCAGAAACTCAAGTCGTTCGTTATCCTTTTTTAAGCTGTACTGGGATGAATAAGACCTGTGCAGCAAAGCTATATCCAGCAGCGATCTATCGGAAAATTCAAAACCCAGTTTTTTTTCAAGTTTACGGGTGGCTTTTGAATTTTTTCTTTTTTTCATAAGTTCAAAGGATCCAGGTATATTCCGGCGGCATAACCGCTTTTTAAAGAGAAAGACAGTTTACTTGAATCACTTAAATTCTGAGAACAAAAGGGTAGCGTTGTGCCCTCCGAAACCCAGAGAATTTGTAAGAGCGGCTCGGACTTTGTGCTCCCGCGCCTGGTTTGGAACATAGTCCAGATCACATTCGGGGTCAGGATTCTCGTAATTTATAGTAGGATGAACTATTCCTTCTTTTATTGATTTTATTAATGCTATCGATTCCACAGCGCCCGCGGCTCCGAGAAGATGTCCTGTCATTGATTTGGTTGAGGATACGGGTATATCTCCGGCCCTTTCTCCGAGAACCTTTTTTATAACCATAGTTTCTATTTTATCGTTAAGTTCTGTTGAGGTTCCGTGAGCGTTTATGTAATCTATGTCCGCAGGATTAACTCCCCCGTCCTCCATAGCCCTTTTCATCGCCGCTATTCCGCCAAGCCCCTCGGGGTGGGGGGCGGTCATATGATAAGCGTCGGCGGTAGCGCCGTAGCCTTTAAGCTCAGCCAGTATATCGGCTCCGCGTTTTTTAGCATGTTCGAGCTCCTCAAGAACAAGAAAACCGGCTCCTTCACCCATTACAAAACCGTCTCTTCCCGCGTCAAAAGGCCGGGACGCTCTCTCAGGGTCATCATTGCGCTTCGAAAGGGCCTTAGCCGAGCAGAAACCTGCAAGGCCGAGTTTGGTCACGGACGCCTCGCTGCCTCCGGTTATAATGACATCGGCATCATCGACCTGTATCATACGCAGCGCATCTCCTATTGCATGCGCGCTGGAAGCGCAGGCGCTGACAATTCCGTAATTAAGGCCCATGAACCCGTATTGCATAGCAACCTCACCGGCAACCATATCAATTATCATTCCGGGGATAAGAAAAGGGCTTACCCTCCTGGGTCCTTTTTCAATCAGCTTTGTTTTTTCCTTTTCGATAAGCTGCAGCCCGCCTATTCCGCTGCCTACAAGCACGCCCATACGGAATGGATCTTCTTTTTCCGTTTCAATACCGCTCATGCGGAAAGCTTCCCGGCAGGCAGCTAAAGCATAGAGAATGAAAATATCAAGGCGCTTGGCTTTTTTCGGGTCTATTCCGAAATCCGCCGCATCAAAGCCCCTTATCTCGGCCGCAATTGTAGTTGTATATTCCGATGCGTCAAATTTTGTAATCTGTCCCACGCCGTTTTCACCTTCAATAAGTGAATTCCAAAATTTATCAACAGTGAAACCGATTGGCGTAAGAGCTCCTATACCGGTTACAACAACTCTCCGTTTAGTCATATTTTATTCTCCGTTTTGCTTTATTTCAAAAGCTCCCGGGTTCCGGGGCAAAACCTGCCCGGAACGTTTATCCGGGGCCTTTGTGAAGTATTAATTAACTTCCTATTTTTTCTTTTATATAGTCTATAGCTTTTCCGACTGTATCCAGTTTTTCCGCTTCTTCGTCCGGGATTTCCTGGTCAAATTCCTCTTCAAGCCTCATAACTATTTCTACGGTGTCAAGAGAATCGGCGCCGAGATCGTTTAAAAATGACGCTTCTTCCGTAACTTCACTCTGGTCAACACCGAGTTCTTCCGCGATAATTTCCTTTACTCTTTCTTCGACTGATGACATTTTTCTTTCCTCCTTATTCCTGTACTATTATAAATTTACATTACCATCCCGCCGTCAAGTATGATTACCTGGCCTGTTATATATGACGATTTTTCAAGCGCCAGAAATTCATCCGCAGCAGCTACTTCCTCTCCCGTACCCATTCTATTCATGGGTATATTCCTCAAAAACTCTTCCTTGACTTTGTCAGGAAGTTCTGAAGTCATTCTTGTTTCTATAAAACCCGGTGCAACCGCGTTTACTCTTATTCCGCGGGAGGCGGATTCTTTTGCCGCCGTCTTTGTAAGGGCTATTACTCCGGCTTTTGAAGCCGAGTAATTGGCCTGACCCGGATTTCCTGTAATACCGACTATAGAAGCTATGTTAACTATGGTGCCGCTTCTTTGTCTCATCATTGATTTCTTTAAGACCGCGCTTATAAAATTAAAAACACCCTTCAGGTTAATGTCTATTACGCGGTCCCAGTCATTTTCCTTCATTCTCATTAAGAGAGCGTCGGAAGTTATCCCGGCATTGTTGATAAGTATATCTATTTTGCCGTTATTTTCAATAATTTTATCTACTGTTTCGTTTACCTTAGCGGGATTACTGACATCGCATATATGGTACGAAGCTCCCAGCTGAGCGGCAGCGGACGAGGCTTTTTCCTCATCAACATCTATTATGACAATATTGCAGCCGGCTTTTTTAAGCCTTTCGGAAATCGCTTTTCCTATTCCCATAGCTCCGCCGGTTACAACGGCTGTTTTTTTATCGTTCATGACTGAATCTCCCTTTCGATATCCTGCGGCTCAGACACGCTTTTAACCTGCAGCCCCCTGTCTATCCTTCTCAGCAAGCCCTTAAGCACATTACCTGGGCCTGCTTCAAAAAAGACAGCTTCGGGGAAATCCTTTTTTATGTTTTCAATTGTATCTATCCACCTGACCGGGGAGTTTACCTGCCTGCTAAGGGCCTGGCTGACCTGCTGAGCATTATCGGCGCGAGTGCCGGTGCAGTTAACATAAAAAGGAATCTGAGGATCAGAAATATCCGCCGACATTATTACCTCTTTCATTTCAAGCGCGGCGTCATTCATAAGGGATGAATGGAAAGCCCCGCTGACTTCAAGCTCTACGGCCATTTTTGCTTTTTCGGATACGGCTTTCAGAACATCCGCTAAAATATTTTTATCCGCGCTCAAAACAAGCTGGCCGGGACAGTTATAATTAACTATTTCCGCTGTTCCGTTAAACGTGGCCAGAAGTTCTGAAAGTTCCCGGGCGTCAATACCTATAGCCGCTATCATTCCTCCGGGTTTGAGGGCGGATTCCTTTTCAAAGATACGAGCCCTCTCTCTTACCAGCTCCAGGCCGGTCTGCCAGTTCACGGCGCCGGAAGCGGCCGCGGCGGCATATTCTCCAAGGCTGTGACCTGCGGCGGCGGAGGGCTTTATACCCGCTTCAATAAGAGCGTTTAATATTACGATCTCGGTCACATAAACGGCCGGTTGTGTAACCGCTGTTTGCTTAAGCTTTTCTTCAGGACCTTCAAAAACTGTTCTTTTCAGTTCCGTACCGAGTATTTCTTCAGCCTTTTTCCAAATTCGCCGGGCGTTTTCGTTTTTTTCGTAAAACTCTTTTCCCATGCCGGCCTTCTGGCTCCCCTGTCCGGGGAAAATAAAACATTTTTCACTCATTACAGCCTCACAGTAGCCGCGCCCCAGGTAAGCCCTCCCCCGAAGGCTACAAGCTGGATTATGTCGCCTTCCGAAGCAAGGCCTTTCCTTATAATTTCATCAAGCCCCACCGCGGTTGTGGCGGCTGACATATTACCGTACTTAACTATATTCACATAAATCTTTTCCATATCAAGGTCAAGCTTTTTTGCAAGGGCCTTTATTATCCTCAGGTTAGCCTGATGGGGAACCACAATTTTCAGGTCCTCTATTCCCAGTCCGGCTTTTTCCAGTGAGGAATGCGATCCTTCAGCCATTTTTTGCACGGCGATTTTAAACACCTTGTTGCCTTCCATCCGCATATAGTGCAGCCTGTTGTCCACGGTTTCGTGTGAAGCGGGATTAAGCGATCCTCCTGCAGGTAGATAAAGAAGGTCCGAATAGGCGCCGGAAGCCCCGAGATGGGTTGAAAGTATCCCGCTTTCGCCGGTGCCGGGTGACAGCACAGCCGCCCCGGCTCCGTCCCCGAAAAGAACGCAAGTGGAACGGTCCTCCCAGTCCGTTACCCGGGACAGAATTTCACTTGCCACTACAAGGGCGTTGCGGTAATTGCCCGTTAAAAGCATTCCTTCCGCGGCGGCAAGAGCGGAAATAAATCCGGTACAGGCCGCTTCCACGTCAAAGGCAGCCGCTTCTTTTATCCCAAGTTTATCCTGTATCAGGCAGGCGGTTGCCGGAAAAACCATATCAGGCGTAATCGTTGCGCATATTATAAGGTCAATATCCTGAACATCTATACCGGCTGCGCTGACAGCTTGCCGGGAAGCCCTGAATCCCAGGTCGCTGGTCGCTTCCCCGTCAGCGGCTATACGCCTTTGCTTTATGCCGGTTCTTTTGGTTATCCACTCATCCGAGGTCTCAACCATTTTTTCAAGCTGACTGTTAGTTAGAATTTTTTCGGGCAGGAAGGAACCCGTTCCGGTTATCTTTACTCTATTCATCCAAGTTTTTCCTCTATGTGCTTGTTCAAGTCCTGCTCCACAGCCTCGGCAGCCGCATTAATAGCATTTCTTATAGCCAGCGCATTGGACGAACCGTGGCATATTATGCAGGTGCCGTTAACCCCCAGCAGCGGAGCGCCTCCGACTTCTTCGTATAAAACCTGTTTTTTGATATTATCAAAAGCTCCTTTAAGAATTCTGGCGCCGGCTTTTCTTAATATACCCTTATGCAGCTCGCTTTTAAGCATTTCAAAAAGAAGCTTGGCTGCGTTTTCACCAAACTTAAGCACCACATTACCGACAAAACCGTCGCATACAACCACATCGGCTGTGCCTTTTATTATATCCCCGCCCTCAATGTTTCCTATAAAATTCATATCGCTTTCCATTAAAAGACTGTAAGCGGTCCGGGTCAGGGCATTACCCTTGCCTTCCTCATGACCCATACTCAGAAGGCCGATGCGGGGAATTCTTTTTTTAAAAACATATTTAACATAACACTCTCCCATAGCAGCAAACTGAAACAGGTGCCTGGGTTTGCATTCGGCATTGGCTCCCACGTCAACAATTATGCAGGGGTCCTTGACTGTAGGAAAAACTGTCGCTATTGCGGGCCTTTTTACTCCCTTAAGCCGGCCAAGGTTCATAACCGCCGCCGTCATCATAGCGCCCGAATTGCCGGCGGAGATAAACGCGTCTGCACGGCCTTCCTTGAGCAGATTAACCCCCACAGAAATGGATGAATCCGGCTTAAGCCGGGTCGCGGCCATCGGAGAATCTTCCATCTCAACCACCTGGGTGGCGTTCTGTATCTCAATGGGAAGAGTTGCCGCGCCGCGGAAAGAAATTTCTTCTTTTATTTCCTCCTTGCGGCCGACAAGTATTATTTCGACTTTCTGTTTTCTGGCTACTCCGCCCAACCCGCCGGGCTGGAGCGCTTCAATAGCCCCTTTTATGTTAGGAGAGGGAGCCTTGTCACCCCCCAGGGCATCTACAGCTATTCTTAAAGTCATAATAATTTAAAAGGGTCTTATTCCTCTTTTTTTATTATTTCCTTGTCACCGTAAAAGCCGCAGCCGGAACATACCCGGTGGGGTATCTTCGCCTGTCCGCACCTGGGGCAGAACCCGCAGCTGGAGAGCTTTATTTTTTTACCGGCAAGCTTTTTTCTTTTCCTTGCTTTTGAATGTCTTCGTTTTGGTACTGCCATTTTCTTTCACCTTCCTCTTCTTTTTTGTACTTAAAATCGCCCTGATTAATTAATTCTACTACCAATTTCCACGCCTGATGTCAAATTTTTTCAAGAGTCCGACGCACCTGCTGCCTGCTTATTTTTACAACCGGGCTGCGCGATATCATATTATTTAACAGCCCGGTGTCAATAAGGTTCATGCGGAATTTTGTCCAGCCAGTAATAAAGCGGCTCCTTAACAAGGAGGTAAAACACATACAACAATGCCGCTATCAAAACTATCGCAATAAGAATCCTAAAACTGGACTTGCTTTCTATTACCGGGGTATAAAGCTCGCGGCCGCAGGCGCGGCAGTAATAATTCTTTTCCGCCTCGGCTTTTCTGCCGCAGCCCGGGCACAGAATAGTCCGGGACTCCGCTTCATTTTTTTTATTGTTTCCCGTCATTTTTTTATTCACCAGTTTTTTTTCGGCTCTTCCGGCGGCATAGGAGCAGGAGTTATGCTAAGCCTCAGCGCGCATCTCAGGCAGCGGTCCGCTTCTTCAACAGCCGGCTTCTCTGAAAAACCTTTTTCCACAGCGCAGAAATTCCCTTTTCTCTTACTCTCCTCCAGCACCGGCATTTCGGCTCTTCTTCTGTAGGCAAATCTTTCTTCCCTGCCCAGGCACGGCTTAGGCGCCTCTTCTTCAACAAAACGCTG
>PWMP01000088.1 GCA_003558145.1 Elusimicrobiota bacterium | reverse complement strand
TCCTGCGGGGTGCCCCTGAAGGAATTTGATACAGATACTATCCAAAGCGGAGATGTTATAGCGGGACTGAAATCAAGCGGTATTCACTCCAACGGGTTTTCTCTGGTGCGCAAGATTTTCAATGATAATGAAATAGCAAAACATAAGAATATTATACTCCAGCCTACAAGGATATATTCGGAGATTCTCAAGGACGGAAAAATACCGTACGGGATAAAAAATCTGGCTCATGTAACCGGGGGCGGTATGAACCGGGCGCTTAAGCGGCTCCTGCCCGACGGAATGAAAGCGCAAATTTCCCTGCCTGAGCTTCCCGAGGTATTCAGGCTCATAATGGACCGTGGCGTAAGCCGGGAAGAGATGGAAAATGTGTTTAATATGGGAATAGGAATGCTGATGGCAGTTGAAAAGACATCAGCAGATTCCCTGTGCCGTCTTACGGGAGCGCAGGTGCTGGGAAAGGTGAAGTGATACGGATCACCGTCCTTGTTTCCGGCGGAGGCTCAAATCTTCAGTCTATAATAGACGCCTGCGGCAGCGGAAAAATAGACGGCAGGGTTGTCCTGGTTATTTCAAATAAAGACGGGGTGTATGCGCTTCAGAGAGCCGCTGCTGAGGGAATTGAGGCCTGCGTCGTGGACAGAAACAGCTATGAAAACGATGAGGGTTTTTCTGAAGAGATAATGAGACTTGCAAAAGAAAAAAAAACCGATATTATATGCCTGGCGGGATTTTTGAAAAAGCTTAAAAAAAATATCATTAAAGAGTACCCGGGCAGGATACTTAATATCCATCCCGCGCTGCTTCCTTCATACGGAGGGAAGGGAATGTACGGGCTCAGGGTTCACAGGGCTGTCTTGGAAAACAGAGAAAAAGAATCCGGCTGTACCGTACACATAGTAAACGAGGAATATGACAGGGGACCCATAGTTCTTCAGAGAAAAGTACCCGTCAAGAGAACCGACACTCCGGAAGAACTCGCCGAAAGGGTCTTAAGAGAAGAGCACAGGGCTTACCCTGACGCGATTAACATAATATCGCGCAAGCTGCAGTAGGGGTCAGACCCTACGTTTTACGTTTTTAGGAGTAAAGCTATGATAGACAGATATTTTCTTGAGGAGATGAAAAACATATGGGGGGAGGATAACTATTACGCCAAGTGGATTGACGTGGAAGCAGCTGTTTTAAAAGCCCGCAATGATAACGAACTGTCCGCCCGCCTGGAACAACTTAAAATTTCTCCCGAAGAGATAAGGGAAGGTGAAAAGACATCAGGGCACGAACTTAATTCTTTTCTTGATATTATATGCAGCCGCCTGGGTGAAGGTTCCGAAAGAATCCATGCGGGGCTGACTTCTTCCGACATAATGGATACGGCCAGAATTCTTCAAATGAAGGAAAGTTGGAATCTGATTCTTAAAGAACTCAAAGTAACAAGATCAATCATTACCGCTGCTGCCCACCGCTATAAAAAGATTGTACTGTGCGGACGCACTCACGGACAGTTTGCCGAACCCGTTACTGTGGGCCTTAAATTTGCCCGCTTCCTTAAACGGGCGGACCGGAACATCGAAAGGATGAAGCAGGCCGAAGACAGGATTCTTAGGGGTCAGATAAGCGGCGCGGTAGGAACTTACTCCCTTATAAGCCCCGCAGAAGAAAAGAAAATCCTGGGCATACTGGGCCTTAAGCCCTCACTCGATTCGTCCCAGGTGATACCCAGGGATATCTTTGCCGAATACCTTTTTATACTTTCACTTATCAGCTCTATGGCCGAAGAAATAGCGCTTGAAATAAGGCTGCTGGCCCAGGACGGCATAAAAGAACTCAGCGAACCGTTTATCTCAACCCAGACCGGATCCTCCGCAATGCCCCACAAGAAAAACCCCGTTATATGCGAAAGGATATGCGGACTTTCAAGACTTGTTAAGGGAGCCGTAACCACGGGGCTTTCAAACATATCCCTGTGGAACGAGAGGGATATATCACACTCTTCAAACGAAAGAATTATACTTGAACAGTCAAGTTCCCTTACTTATTATATACTTGTAAAACTTAAGTTCGTTATTGAAAATATAAACGTGCATGAAGAGAACATTGCCGCTAACATAGAAAAGGCCGGCGCGCTTCTTTACTCCTCGGGAGTGCTTAAGGTTCTGCTTGAAAGCGGGGTTCCCAGGGTCAAGGCCTACGGGGCTGTTAAGAAGATATTTCAGGGCGGGGATATTGACAGGAATTCTGTAAAGAAAAAAATCCTGGAGAAATTCAGTGTTACTGAAGAGAAACTGGACGAAGTAATGGATATTCAATATTACCTTAAAGATGTAGAAGGAATATTCGGCGAAATGGAGATATCGTAAAATGTCAGCAATAGTTATAGTTGGAATGCAATGGGGAGATGAAGGAAAAGGGAAGGTATGCCATTTCCTTTCAAACTGGACGGACTGGGTAGTCCGCTATCAGGGAGGCAATAATGCCGGGCATACCGTGGTGTTTGACGGGAAAAAATATGTTCTTCACCTCATACCCAGCGGGATTCTTTACCCGGACAAGAAGTGCATCATAGGAAACGGAGTGGTCATCGATCCGGTCGCACTGGTTGAAGAAACGAAATTTTTAAGAGACCGGGAAATAGAAGTGGCTGGCCGGCTGTTTATTTCATCAAATTCCCACCTTATTTTCCCATACCATCAGTACAAAGAAGGTTTCCGGGAAGAGGTTAAAACCCGTATCGGAACCACGCGCAAGGGCATTGGGCCGGCCTATGAGGATAAATACGGCCGGGTCGGAATAAGAATGGCCGATTACCTCGAGGACGACACCTTTGTTGAGCTCCTGGACCGTAATCTTCGTGAAAAAAAGAGTTTTATAGAGCGGTATAAAAAGCCGGAAGAACTAAAAGAAATAATATTAGCCAAACGAGAAGAGATACTTCCGGAGATAAAAGAATATGTCCGCGAAACATCTCTTATGCTTGACAAAGAACTGGCTGCAGGTAAAAACATAATTTTTGAAGGGGCACAGGGAGCAATGCTTGACTGTGATTTCGGAACTTATCCCTTTGTTACTTCATCCAACCCGGTGTCCGGCGGCGCCTGTCCCGGCAGCGGAGTTGCGCCTGTATGCATAGATAAGGTTATAGGTGTGACTAAAGCGTATACCACCAGGGTTGGACTGGGGCCTTTTCCTACCGAAATCGAAGGAGATTTGGCCCATACCCTGAGGGAAAAGGGCGGTGAATATGGAGCCACTACGGGACGTCCGAGGCGGCTGGGATGGCTGGATATCGTTCAGCTTAAGCTTGCCGTCAGGATAAACGGGGCAAGAAAACTTGCTTTAACCAAAATAGATGTGCTTGATGATGTTAAAGAAATAAAAATATGCACCGGATATTCCCATAATGGGCAAGCTGTAGAAGATTTCCCGTTTTCACGTAAAGTACTTAAGGAAGTAAAACCCGTTTACGAAACCCTTGAGGGTTGGATGGCTCCTACAGGAGGGATAACTGATTTTGATAAACTTCCGGAAAACACCAGAAAATTTATCAGAAGGATAGAGGAACTTACCTCGTCCAAGATTGTGCTGGTTTCAATGGGCAAATCCAAGGACGATACCATATACATAGAAAAAGAAGGATTCTGAAAGTGACTGAAAAAAAAGCAAAACTGCTTCTTGAAGACGGTACTCTTTTTTCCGGTTCCGGATTCGGTTGGGAGGGAGTGAAAACCGGAGAAATTGTGTTTCATACAGCCATGACCGGTTACCAGGAAATAATTACCGATCCTTCTTATGCGGCGCAGATTGTTGTAATGTGTTATCCCCACATAGGAAATTACGGTGTCAACAGCTCCGATATTGAGTCATTTAACGTCTGGTGCGAGGGACTCGTAGTGCGTGAATATTCAAAAGAATATTCAAACCACAGGGCAGAGGGAAGCCTTGGCGGGTATATGGAAGAAAATGAATTGCCGGGAATAGAAGGAATAGACACCCGGGCGCTGGTAAGGAATATAAGGGAAAAAGGCGCGATGAAAGCTGTAATTGCCTGCGGAGATTTTTCCGCTGAAGAAATGAAAAAACTTATGGATGAATCACCCTCCATTGAAACCCGCAACCTGGCTGAAGAAATAAATCTCTCCCCCCGCGCAACTTATAAGAATTATACGTACCGGGGAAACCCGGACTGCCCGGTTGTGGCTGTAGTTGATTACGGAGCCAAACTAAGCATCCTTAAGATGCTTGAAAGTACAGGCTTTCACCCGGTAGTTATAAGTGCGTCATCAACTATTGAAGATGTTTTAGAGCTTTCTCCGGCCGGTGTGCTGCTCTCTAACGGCCCGGGGGATCCTGCTATGATAACCAACGGGGTAAAACTGGCCGCTGATCTTCTGGAGGTGAACAAGCAGCGCCATCTGCCTGTAATGGGTATATGCATGGGAAACCAGCTTCTGGCTCTGGCCGGCGGGGCCCGTACATTTAAACTTAAATTCGGACACCACGGAGGCAACCATCCCGTCAAGGACCTTAATACGGGAAAAGTAGAGATAACCTCGCAGAACCATAATTACTGTGTTGATTCTGAAACGCTTCCGGCTGAATTTGAGATCACACACATAAATCTTAACGACAAAACAGTTGAAGGAATGCGGCACAGCAGGTTCCCCGTGCTGGGATGTCAGTACCATCCCGAAGCCGGTCCCGGTCCGGCTGAGTCTGCCTATATATTTGAAAAATTCAGGAGTTTGATAGATGCCTAAACGCGAAGATCTTGACAAAATACTGGTTATAGGGTCCGGGCCGATAGTTATAGGTCAGGCCTGTGAATTCGATTACTCCGGAACCCAGGCGCTTAAAGCCCTTCAAGAGGAGGGATACAGAGTTGTTCTTGTAAATTCCAATCCCGCTACCATAATGACTGACCCCCGCATGGCCTGGAAAATATACATAGAACCCCTAACGGTAGAGTATATAAGCGATATAATTAAAAAAGAGCGTCCTCAGGCGCTGCTCCCTACTCTGGGCGGCCAGACTGCACTTAATCTTGCCGTTGAACTCAGTAACGCGGGGGTTCTCGAAAAATACGGTGTTGAACTTATAGGCGCACGCCTTGAGTCCATACTGAGAGCCGAGTCACGCAAGCAGTTCAAGGACTGTATGAAAGAAATAGGTATAGAAGTTCCGGAAAGTGATATCGCATCAAGTATGGAAGAGTCCCGGGCTATTGCAAAAAAAATCGGCTTCCCCCTGATAATAAGGCCTGCCTTCACCTTGGGCGGAACCGGCGGTTCCATGGTGAGAGATGAAAAGGACTTTGATGATTTTGCCCGGACGGCCCTTAATATTTCTCCTGTGGGTGAAATTCTTATTGAAGAATCCATAGAGGGATGGAAGGAATTTGAGCTTGAACTTATGAGGGATAAGAATGATAACTGCGTTGTAATATGTTCGATAGAAAACGTAGACCCTATGGGCGTTCATACCGGGGACAGTATAACGGTCGCGCCCGCCCAAACCCTGACAGACTCCGAGTACCAGGAAATGAGAACGCAGTCATTTAAGATAATGAGAGCCATGGGGGTGGATACGGGGGGAAGTAACGTACAGTTTGCAGTTCATCCGAAAACAGGCGCCCAGTACGCGATAGAAATGAATCCCAGGGTTTCCCGCTCATCTGCACTTGCCAGCAAGGCTACAGGTTTCCCCATAGCCAAGATAGCGGCAAAGCTTGCCGTAGGTTATACAATGGACGAGCTTTCTAATGATATCACCAAAAAAACTCCGGCCTGCTTCGAACCTGTCATTGACTATGTAGTTACAAAAGTTCCGCGATTTACTTTTGAAAAATTTATGCAGGACGACCAGATTCTGGGCTCGGCTATGAAATCCGTTGGAGAAGTAATGGCTATAGGCCGAACTTTTAAGGAATCGCTTCAAAAAGCATTCAGGGGGCTGGAAATTAACCGCAGCGGGCTGGGTGCCGACGGACGGGGACATGAGAAAGATGCAGAAAGAATTATCAGGGATGGAAGCAGCGCGGAAAAGAAAAAATTTACAGCAGAAATTATAAAAAACCTTAAGATTCATAACTGCGACAGGCTTTTTTACATCAAATATGCTCTGATGTTGGGTATTGACACCGAAGAAATTTCAGAAATATCGGGAATAGATAAGTGGTTTGTTAGCCAGATAGGTGAATTAGTTGATGTAGAGAAAAAGCTGATTAAAGAGCCTCTTTCGCCCGAAAAACTTATAGAATGCAAAAGATACGGTTTTTCGGACACCCAGTTGGCCTATCTGCTTAAAAAAGATGTAAATGAAATAAGAGAGCTGCGGGAAAAATACGATATAAAACCGGTTTACAAATCCGTTGACACCTGCAGCGCGGAGTTTGAATCCTACACCCCCTATTTCTATTCATCCTGGGAAGAAGAAGACGAGGCCGGCCCTCCCGAAGGAGGAGAATTTTTTAAAAAGGTAATCATAGTTGGAGGCGGCCCCAACAGGATCGGGCAGGGAATAGAGTTTGACTATTGTATATGCCATGCGTCTTTTGCATTAAAAGAAGAAGGCTGCTTCTCAATTATCGTAAACTCCAATCCCGAGACTGTTTCTACCGACTATGATACTTCAGACCGCCTTTATTTCGAGCCGCTCACGGCTGAAGACGTAATAAACATTATTGAAAAAGAAAAACCGGACGGTGTTATAGTTCAATTAGGCGGCCAGACACCGCTTAATATTATACATCAGCTTGCCGAAAAGACTTCCATACTCGGAACCTCCGCGGATGCTATTGACCTGGCCGAGGATCGCAGCAGGTTTTCCAAACTGCTGGACAGTATGGGTATACCGCATACCGAATGGGGCGTAGCGAGAAGCATAGAGGAGGCCTATGCCGTGGCAAAGAGAATAGGATATCCCCTGATGCTGCGTCCTTCCTACGTCCTTGGAGGCAGGGCAATGAAAGTAGCGTTCACTAAAAAAGAAATAGAAGAATATCTTAAAGAAGCCGTGGAAGTAAATCCCGACCATCCTGTCTTGATAGATAAGTTTCTTGAGGATGCATCTGAGGTTGACGTGGATTGCATATGCGACGGCGAGGACGTATACATTCCGCCTTTAATGGAACACATAGAGAAAGCAGGAATCCATTCCGGGGACAGCGCCTGCGTAACACCTCCGGTAAGCATTCCGTTTGAGATTAAAAAGACCATAAAAGATTATGTAAAGAGGATTGCACTTAAACTTAAGGTAGTGGGCCTGATGAATACGCAGTGCGCCGTAAAGGACGGCAAGGTCTACATACTGGAAGTAAACCCCAGGGCTTCAAGAACCGTACCGTTTATATCAAAGGCTATCAATATGCCGCTTGCTAAAATAGCTACCAAAGTCATGCTGGGAAGAAAACTGAAAGAATTTGACCTTAGAACAAAATTTAATGATTACTGCGTCAAAGAAGTTGTGCTCCCGTTTTTAAAGTTCAAGGATACGGATCCGGTGCTTGGTCCGGAAATGCGTTCTACCGGAGAAGTAATGGGGCGGGCCAGTAGTTTTACCGAGGCGTATTATAAATCCCAGCTGGCTGCAGGAAACGTTATACCTCAGAAAGGATCAATTCTTCTCAG
>PWMP01000080.1 GCA_003558145.1 Elusimicrobiota bacterium | reverse complement strand
GTAGGATGTTCGTGTGTGCCGTCCCCGGCGTTTATTATTGAGCATTTCACATGCTTACTCAGCAGATGCGGCGCCCCTGAATGGGGATGCCTCATTATTATAATGTCGGCTCCAAGGGCCTGAACCGTACGGCCTGTGTCAATAAGGCTTTCTCCTTTTTCTATGGATGATGCCTTTGCTGCTATATTTATCGTGTCTGCGCTGAGGCGTTTTGCTGCCAGTTCAAAAGATATTCTTGTTCGGGTGGAGGGTTCATAGAAAAGGGTTACGACTGTTTTCCCCCTGAGAGGCGGCGTTTTCTTTACGGTACGGGTAAAAACGTCTTTCATAGGTTTGGCCGTATCAAGAATCAGCTCTATTTCCTCTTTACTAAGTGTTTCAAGCTCTATAAGGTCTTTGCGGTTGAAATTCATGATCTTAACTCCCTTCACCGGGTTTTCTGTCGGTCACGAATACTTCGTCCTTTCCGCCGTCCTCGGTCATCATCAGCTGCACCCAGGCATTTTTCGGAAGGTCTATCTTTTTTCCGACATAATTAGGTTCTATCGGAAAATCCCTGTATCCCCTGTCAAAAAGGACGCAGAGGCGGACTTTGGCCGGCCTTCCGAAGTCAATCATGTGATCCAGCGCCGCCCTGACGGTGCGTCCCGTCCATAAAACATCATCAACCAGGATCACGTGCTTGTCAGTAATATCAAAATTAAGTATAGTCTGCTTTATCTGCGGCTGAATGGGGCGATTGAAAAAATCATCCCTGTAAAGGGTAATGTCGAGTATTCCTACGGGTATTTCCTTGCCGGCAGATTTTTTGACCTGCTGCGCAATGCGTTTTGCAACATAAGCGCCGGCTGAACGGATTCCGATGAGGACAAGATTTTCAGCTCCCCTGGTGTCGTCTATGATTTCCGAGGAAAGCCTTTTGATTTTTCGCTGGAACTCCTGAGAGTCCATAATTTTTGTTTCTTTCATGGTTTCTCCTTATATTAGAAGGCAGAATTATTTTTTTCAAAGAGGTCTGGTCTTTAAGATAAGTTTAAAAAGAAATTTTGATTTGTCAAGAAAAAAAACAGCAATAAAAAGCCGGTAAAAAGAAACAAAAAAAAAGACTAATAAAAGAAGTGCCTGTTGGTACAGCATTATAATATAGCAATAAATTTTTAGATTGTAAAGTCATAGTGCTTTCTCGACAATAAAATATGTTCTTACAGAATCTGCAAGCATTTTTTTTGAGATGTCTTATTGACAATAAAAACGACTTTAACTTGACATAAAATGAGCATGATTATAAATTGAAACATAGATTGATATTTGTGCTGAAATTAGGACATTATGGCCTGTCCGCCGGAATTAAATAAAAAAGGAGAGTTTTAATATGAGTAAAAAGTTTTTAGAAACCATAAAAAAAAGAAACGGCAACAACGTCGAATTCAAACAGGAAAAAATAACCCAGGCTGTTGCAAAGGCAATAAAGGAATTAGGAAAGAACGATAAAGACAGAAACATATCCGAAATATCTCAGAATGTATCCGATACCGTAACACACCGTCTCAAAAAACAATACGGCTACATGACCCCTAGCGTTGAAGAAGTGCAGGATATGGTTGAGAAAGTTCTTATTGAAGGTGAGCATCCGGATATAGCGCGTTCCTACATTCTTTTCAGGCATGTAAAGAATGAAAACAGGCAGCGGAAGGCTTTCCTTAAGAAAATAGAAGGACTTATAGATTCTTATATATCCAAAGATGACTGGAGGGTCAAAGAAAACAGCAATGTTTCCTATTCCATATCAGCAATGCAGGAATACATTTCAGGGGCAGTTATAGCCGAATATACGCTTAAACACGGATATCCCCCGGAAATAGCGCGTGCTCACAGGGAAGGCGACTTTCATATACAAGACCTTTCGGTCGGCACCTTTGCCGGTTATTGTGCGGGGTGGTCGCTGAGCCAGCTGCTGCTTGAGGGATTTAACGGAGTAAGAGGAAGAATCGCGGCCAAGCCGGCAAAACACTTTAACGCAATTCTGGGACAGATAGTAAATTTCATGGGGACGCTCCAGAATGAATGGGCCGGCGCTCAGGCTTTTTCGTCCTTTGACACCTATCTTGCCCCGCTGATAGCAAAGGATAAGCTTTCCTATGCCCAGGTCAAACAGTCCGTTCAGGAATTTATATTTGCCATAAATGCTACTTCAAGATGGGGGAACCAGGTGCCGTTTACGAACCTTACCTTTGATCTTGTTGCCCCGGAAGATTTGAGGGATAAGCCGATAATATACGGTG
Source organism: Elusimicrobiota bacterium (assembly GCA_003558145.1). Taxonomy (GTDB): domain Bacteria; phylum CG03; class SLGR01; order SLGR01; family PWQF01; genus PWMP01. Next base: position 5,346 of record PWMP01000080.1, on the reverse strand, counting down.
GCAAGATAATGGATGACGAGAAGTACGGTGATTTTCAAGAAGAAATGGACATGATAAATCGCGCCTTCATAGAAATAATGCTGAAAGGGGATATGAATGGTAGAGTTTTTACTTTTCCCATTCCCACTTACAATATAACAAAGGAATTTGACTGGAACAGCGAGATATCCGATCTCCTGTTCGAAATGACTGCAAAATACGGTATACCTTACTTCCAAAACTTCATCAATAGCGATTTGCGTCCTACAGACGTAAGAAGTATGTGCTGCCGCCTCCAGCTTGATGTCCGGGAACTGAAGAAAAAAACCGGAGCTCTTTTTGGTTCCGGTGAAAAAACGGGAAGCATAGGGGTAGTAACAATCAATCTCCCCCGCCTTGGTTATATAAGCGATGACGAAGAGACTTTCATTGAAAAGCTTGATGAGCTTATGTATCTGGCGAAAGAATCTCTGGAGATAAAGAGAAAAGACGTTTCCAAGAATATGGATCAGGGGCTGCTTCCCTGGTCTAAACGCTATCTTGGAAGCTTGAATAACCATTTCTCAACCATAGGACTTGTCGGAATGAACGAAGCCTGCCTTAATTTTCTGGGTAAGGACATATCAACTCCGGAAGGCAAAAATTTTGCTCTTAAGGTAATGGATTTCATGAGAGATAAACTTGAAGTTTACCAGAAAGAGACGACTCACATATACAATCTGGAAGCCACTCCGGCCGAAGGAACTGCCTACCGCCTGGCGCGTATTGACAGAAAAAAATTCGGAGACGGCATCATTGTTTCCGGGGATGAAAAACCGTACTATACAAATTCATCGCATCTTCCGGTTCATTTTACCGACGACGTTCTTTTTGCGCTTGAGCATCAGCAGGAGCTGCAATCGAAGTATACGGGCGGTACAGTGCTTCATACGTTTCTTGGTGAGTCCCTCGTTTCTAAAGAAGCCTGCAAAGAGTTTGTGAGGAAAATTGCGTATATGTCAACTCTTCCTTATTTTACGATAACTCCCACATACACCATCTGCGATGAGCACGGCTACATTACCGGTGAGCATCATAATTGCCCGACTTGTGAAAAGCCGGCAGAAGTTTACAGCAGGGTCGTGGGATATTACAGGCCCGTAAGTAACTGGAATGACGGCAAACAGGAAGAGTTTAAAGAAAGGCAGACTTATACCGCTGATTTTGTAGACACGAACGAGCTTGAAAAAACATCCGAACCGGAAAAAGAAGAAGTAAAAGTCCCGAAGGCTGAACTGAAAGAAAAAGCAGAAAAACCTGAACACGGTCAGCTGGCCCTACTTTAGTTTGTGTGTTTTTCGCCGGGATACAGAAGACATCTCTTATTGACTGGCCTCCTAATACAGTAACAACTTTATTTACAAGGGGGTGTAATTTAAGGTGTCCATGGTGCCAAAATCCTGATCTTATTACAAAAACAGGCTCCACGGCTGATTTGCCTGTTGAAGAAATTGAAAGTTTTTTAGAAAAAAACAGGAAGTGGATTGACGGTGTCTGCCTGACAGGGGGTGAACCCCTGCTGCAGCCGGGCCTGGAAGATTTCCTTCTTAAAATGAAGGAAAAAGATATCCCTGTCAAGCTGGATACAAACGGCTATATGCCGCTTAAAGTTAAAGAGGCCATTGAAAAAAATCTTGTTAATTACGTTGCAATGGACGTTAAAGCGCCCCTGTCCGCAAGAGAATATTCAATAGCTTCGGGTGTCAGTATTGACATTAAAAAAATAATTCATAGTATTCATATTCTCAGGGAAGGGAGGGTTTCTTACGAGTTCAGAACCACTCTTGTTCCCGGTTTAATAGACGAAAAAGAAGTAGAAAGAATTGCCGGTTTTCTTAAAGGGTCCGCACGTTATGTTTTACAGAGTTTCAGAGGCGGAAAAACTCTTGACAGCGGCTACAGCGGTATCAGGCCATACGAAAAGGAAAAATTGCTAAAGGCAGAAAATATAGCACGTCGCTATATAAGACAAGTAGAGGTAAGATAGCTATGAAAGTCCAGCTTGTTTCAGTTACGCCCAACGCCGAAAAAGTTATAGAAAAAGCGGCGAGAACATGTTATATGTCTCATGGCAAAATAACTAAATGTTCCCATAAGGAATTTATTAAAAGACTTATCGGCGCAGGCCACCTTTCCGTTCTGGAACACGCTTTGGCAACATTCAGCCTTGAAGGCGTCAGCCGGGCCCTTACTCACCAGCTTGTCAGGCACAGACTTTGTTCTTACTCCCAGCAGTCTCAGCGCTATGTCAGGGAGGATAATTTTCAGTGGGTTGTTCCTCCGGATATAAAAGAGGATAAAAATCTCAAAAAGGAATACGACGAATGTATGAAATATCTTAAGGATAGATACAGCAGCTTCCTGCAAAATTCGGTAAAAGCCGAAGATGCCCGCTTTATTCTGCCCAATGCCTGCTGTACCAGCATTGTTTTTTCTGCTAACTTCCGCCAGCTGAGACACATTATAGCCTTAAGGGGATCAAGTAAAGCCCAGTGGGAAATCAGGGAGCTTTTTATTAAAATTACCGAGTTGATGAAAAAAATAGCCCCAAGCTGTTTTTATGATTTTAAGGTTGACTACGAAAAGAGAATAGTCAAAAAAGATGTATAATAAAAAGGAGAGAAAAATGTACAGAGCATACGGATTTGATGAAGTAGCAATAGTGCCGGGAAGGGAGACCTGCGATCCTGAAGAAGTAAACGTAAGCAGTACTGTAGGTGACCAGAAATTCAATATTCCTTTCATAGCCAGTGCGATGGACGGTGTTGTATCGCCGGAGTTTGCTGTCACTATGGATAAATTCGGGGGTCTTGCCGTTCTCAATCTTGAAGGAGTTTTCACAAGATACGAGTCTCCCAGGGAAGTGCTGGAGGAGATAATAGCTGCACGCACGGAAGATGTGACACCTCTGCTGCAGAAAATTTACGCAGAGCCGATTAAAGACGAACTGGTAACAAAAGTTATAAAAGGCATGAAAGAAAAAGGCATAAGGGTCTGCGTTTCTGCAACCCCGGTAAGGGCTAAAAAACTGGGTAAGCTTAGTAAAGACGCAGGCGCGGATCTCTTCTGCCTGCAGGCGACCGTTCTTACCCGCAACCACCAGTCCACTAACTATAATCCCCTCAACCTTGATAAGTTCATAATAGATATGGGTATGCCGGTAATCCTCGGCAATTGCGTGTCTTATGAAGTAGCTATGGATCTTATGGAAGCCGGAGCCTGCGCTGTTTTGGTAGGAATAGGCCCGGGAGCTGCCTGCACTACAAGGGGAGTCCTTGGAATAGGAGTTCCCCAGGTGACGGCAACTATGGACTGCGCCAGGGCAAGGGACGATTACTACAAAAAAACCAACAGGTATGTTCCGATAATAACGGACGGCGGTATGACTCAGGGCGCCGACATATGCAAGGCCTTTGCCAGCGGGGCGGATATGGTCATGCTAGGAAACACTTTTGCTAAGGCCCAGGAGGCGCCCGGCAAGGGGTATCACTGGGGAATGGCTCTGCCTCATCCATACCTGCCCCGTGGAACAAGGATAAGAGTAGGAATGTGCGGACATCTTGAAGAGATACTTATAGGCCCGGCAAAAACCGATGACGGAACACAAAATCTGGTAGGAGCCCTGAAACTTTCCCTGAGCTGCTGCGGAGCTAAAGATATAAAAGATTTCCACGAAAAAAGCACGCTTATAATAGCTCCCGAAATAAAAAAGGAAGGAAAAATATATCAGAAGGCCCAGAGTCTCGGAATGAGTAAATGATACAACCTGACAGCTGGATAAAAAAAATGTCCCGCGAAATGGGCATGATTGAGCCCTTCTGCGATGAGCAGATCCGTGACGGGGTTATATCCTACGGACTTTCCTCGTACGGTTACGATATCAGAGTAGGAAGCCGCTTTAAGATATTTACGGATATAAATTATGCCCAGGTTGATCCCAAAAACTTTGACCGGGGATGTTTTGTTGATGTTGAAAGCGACACCCATATACTTATACCTCCCAATTCTTTCGCTCTTGCGCAGACTGTAGAGTATTTCAGGATTCCCAGGGATGTCATAGCTTTATGTGTCGGTAAATCAACATATGCGCGTTGCGGAATAATCGTAAATGTGACTCCTTTTGAGCCCGATTGGGAGGGTAAAGTGACTCTTGAGATTTCAAATACAACACCGCTGGCCGCCAGGATTTATGCCGGAGAGGGAATAGCTCAGGTACTTTTTTTTAAGAGCGAAATTTCCTGCGACAGGTCCTATGCGGATAAAAGGGGTAAGTATCAAAAACAGGAAAGCATAACGCTGCCTAAACTGTAGTATTCATAAAATGAGAACAGGTGAAAAAAAACTGAATCTTGATAGCTGGATCGAAGGTGCCGTAAATAAAATTGGCGGGGAAGTAAAAAACGGCAGAGTAATAATGGCTCTCTCCGGAGGGGTTGATTCCAGCGTTGTTTGCGCGCTTTTATCCCGTGCGGTTAAGGGCCGGTTCTTTCCTTTCTTTGTTGACCACGGTTTAGTCAGAGCGAAGGACATAGAGAGGATAAACAGCGTTTTCATAAAAAAACTTGGTGTCCCGGTTACGATACTGGATGAGAGCGACAGGTTTTTAAAAAGATTGGAAGGAGTCAGTGACCCGGAGCGTAAGCGAAAAATAATAGGAAACGAGTTTATTAAAGTTTTCGTAGAGGCTGCCGGTAAAATAAAGAATGCGACACACCTGGCCCAGGGTACTATACTGCCGGATATAGAAGAGTCCGCGCAAAATCCGAAAGGCAAGGCAAAAGTTAAATCCCATCATAATGTGGGAGGTCTTCCCGAGAAACTTGATTTGAAACTTCTGGAACCGTTGAAGGACCTTTACAAGGATCAGGTAAGGGAGGTAGGAATGAAGCTCGGACTTCCCGAAGAACTGATAAAACAGCACCCGTTTCCGGGACCCGGTCTGGCAGTAAGGATAATGGGTCCTGTTGATAGAAAAAAAACAGCAATCTTAAACAAATCAGATGCTATTCTTGACCAGGAACTGAAAAGAAGTGGTCTTTATTACAGTATGTGGCAGGCGTTCTGCGTTTTTCTTCCGGTTAAAACTGTAGGGGTTACGGAAGGAGAAAGGACGTACGACAACGTGATTGCTTTAAGATGCGTAAATTCAGAAGATGCAATGACCGCGTCATGGACCAATATTCCGAACGAAACTCTCAGGCGCATATCTAAAAGAATAGTAAAGGAAGTTGAGGGGGTCAACAGAGTCGTTATGGACATAACTGACAAGCCCCCGGGAACAATAGAGTGGGAATAACTTTAAATAATGGATAAAGAATACTGCGGCAT
>PWMP01000125.1 GCA_003558145.1 Elusimicrobiota bacterium | reverse complement strand
TTCATTTAACGCTTTTGATATGTCCGTGGGAAGACTCAGATAAGGCTGAACCTCATAATTGGTTCTTATGGTAAGATCTTCTATCGCGGTAAGGTCCCAGGGCCGCGCCATTGCCGTATAAAGCATTTTTTCTGCGCGCGCAAACGGAAGAACAAGATACTTTCTGGCTGTTGTTTCCGGTATCAGCCGGGCCGCCTCTTCATCTATTTCCAGGGAGGACATGTCAACGGCCTTAACACCCCATTTTGCGCTGAGAAGCTGCAGGAATTTTTGTTTGGGTATGGTTTGGGAATCAACTAATATCTGTTCAATCGGTTTACCGAGCTGTGCAGCCCTTAACTCAAGGCTTTTAAGTGTCTGCTGGTCAATTATTTTGTCCTGAAGAAGGACTTCTCTTAACGAAAGTTTTCTTGCTGCCATTTTTTATTAGCGGTTTGCCTCTGCATTTTACGTTTTCAATGCCTGCAATGGTGCCGGGAGGGGGAGTCGAACCCCCACGGAACCAAAGTTCCGGCAGATTTTGAATCTGCTGCGTCTGCCAGTTTCGCCATCCCGGCGATTTTTAAAGCGTTGTGAAAATTCTATATTATTAAGGCGAACAATTCAAGTGAAAAGACGCTTCGGCTCAGGGGGCGTATTTCCTGCATAAGTTTTCGTATTCTGCGCGAAGTTCATCAAGTTCCCTTACATAGACACACTCCGGAAGTGAGGATATAAAAACTCTGCCGTACTTCCTGTCCCTTATCCTGGGATCTAGCACGGCAACTATTCCGAAATCGTTTCTATGTCTTATCAGCCGCCCGAAACCCTGTTTGAACAGGAGGGCGGCAGACGGAGTCTGGTAATCCCAGAAAGGGTTCAATCCCTTTTTTCTGAGCAGTTCCATACGGGCTTCTATGACCGGGTTGTCCGGAACCGCGAACGGAAGCTTTGTAATAATTACGCATTCGAGTATCCTTCCCGGCGCGTCTACCCCCTGCCAGAATGTTGAGGTCCCGAGAAGGACCGAAGATTCGTTCTTTTTGAATGAGTCAAGCAATTTATATCTCGGCATACGGCCCTGAACCAGAAAATTTAAATCCGGGAACCGGTCAAGAAGATGTTCCGCTGCAAGATCAAGCATACCGTACGAGGTAAAAAGAACAAATGTCCTTCCTGACGTCATTTCAAGTATAGAGGTGGTTTGCTCAATAGCTTCCCTTTCAAAAATTTTCATATCAAGAGAGGGGTCGGGCATTAAATCCGGCACATAGAACAAAACCCGCTCCGAATAATCAAATGGAGATTCCAGTCTTACCTGTGTTGCGTTTTTCATCCCCGTTCTGGATTTTATAAATTCAAAAGATTCTCCCACAGTGAGCGTAGCGGAAGTCATGACCGTGGGGGTGTAAGGTTCAAAGACAAGCTCCTGCAGAAGGGACGACACTTCCACCGGGGTGGCGTTAAACGAACAGTAAACTTTGCCTTTTTTAATGCGTATGCTTACGTAAAACACATAATTCTCCAGCTCTGTAAGCAGTATGTTTTTTAAAGTTTTGGCTGTCATTTTAAGCTTTGAGGAATACGAGCGGAATTCATTTGCCGCCTCATCGTCACCCGTCATGCCTGCGCTCAGGTCCAGGCGTTCGGCAAGCTTAAGTAGGTGAGGAGAAAGGGTGTTTTCAAAAATCCCGGGAGAATGAATGCGGTAATTGAGCAAAGAATCGGCGCCAAGCTCATCTATTACTGATGAAAAGAAAAGAGAGGCCTGGTGAAGAGTTTTTTGGACCTGCTGTATTATCTTGCGCTTTTCCCTGTTGTCCAGGCCGGACCTTGCTGTAAGGCATCTGGATGACCTGCTGCTGTGTATTTTGCCGAGCAGTTGTTTTAAACCCATTAGCGAAACCGACAGACCCAGCGTATCGCTGGCTATATTCTCAAGATTGTGGGCCTCGTCAAAGATGACGGCTTTTGAGGCGGGAAGGACATGTCCGCCGGAAGCCACATCCGTTAAAAAAAGATGATGATTGACTATAAGAATGTCCGCTTTAGAAAGTTCGCGCCGGCTTTTGTAAAAATAGCATTTGCCGTAGAAAGGGCAGCTTCTGTCTCTGCAAAGCGAAGAATCTCTTGAAATGTCAGTCCACAGTTCGGAAGAAACGTTGAAATCAACTTCCATTTTAAGTCCGGTTTTGGTCTCATCCAGCCAGCGTGCGGTTTTTTCAAGCTGCTTCGTTTCCGTTTTGGTGTCTGTAAGCCTTCCGCTAAAAGTTTTGGTGAATCTCAACAGGCATATATAATTGCTGCTTCCAACGCAAAGGCGCGCATTTATCTTCCCCGGCATAATTTTCTGCAGCAGCGGAATATCTTTTTTTATGAGCTGCTCCTGCAGGGTCTTTGTATAGGTTGAGATCGCCACCCTTCTTTCTTTTTCTGCGGACGCCCAGAGCATAAAGGGCACAAGGTAGGCAAAACTTTTTCCTATGCCGGTTCCCGCTTCTATCAGAAGGTTTTTCTCTTCTTCTATGGCCTTTGAAACCGCGTCAGCCATCTGAATCTGTTCACTGCGGTGTTCATAATGTTCAACGATTTCTGCTACTTTGGAGCCCGGCCCGAGATATTTTTCCATTTCGTTCATGCAACAATATAGCTAAATTAATAGGCAGCAGTCAACCGGAAAAATGGTTTTAGTAATGTACAGGCGGTTCAGGGTTTTTTTGAATTTTAAAATGTTAAATAGTATACTTTTAAAGTAACGGGCAGTATTAATGTATATGACACAAATAGCAGATTTATCAAGCAGGGAAAAACTTAAACTCATCCTGGAGCTCTCATCGGAGATTTCAGCGACAGACAGCATCAGGACTATGCTGCAGAAAATAACCGACGGGGTAAAAAGAACACTTACAGCCGACAGATGTACGGTTTTTCTGCTGGACGAAGGTAAAAAAGAGCTCTACAGCTGGGTTGCCCACGGGCTTGAAGGAGTTGAAATAAGGCTTCCGGTTTTTGAAGGGCTGGCCGGAGACGTTGCTTCGACCGGGCGGACGGTCAAAATAGAAGACGCCTACAGCGACAGCCGCTTTAATGCTGAATTTGACGTCAAAACCGGGTACAAAACAAAAACAGTCTTATGTATGCCTATGAAGAACCAGAAGGGAAAAGTCATCGGTGTTTTTCAGGTTTTGAATAAGGAGGACGGAGTTTTTTCATCGGAGGATGAGGAGCTCCTGACCCTTTTTTCCGGCCAGGCGTCGGCAATTCTTGAAAGCGCTCTTCTTTACAGGGAGCTTAAAAAAACATTCGTTTCCTTTATCAGAACCCTTTCCGAAGCAATAGACGCTCGCGACCCCGAAACCGCCGGTCATTCTCTTAGGGTCGGAAACTACGCGGTTCAGATAGCCAAAAACTTGGGTTACGATAAAGAAAGGCTGGAAGTACTGGAGTACGCAGCTATTCTTCATGACCTTGGAAAGATAGGGGTAAAGGAAGCCGTTCTTACAAAGCCCGGCAAACTGACAGAAGAAGAATACATGCATATTCAGTCGCATGCCGAGAAGACCGGAAAAATACTTGAGAAAATTTATTTTCAGCCCGAGTACAGGGAAATACCGGCTGCTGCCGCCCTTCACCATGAAAACGTTGACGGCAGCGGATATCCCCTTAAAAAAAAGAAGTCCGAGATACCCCACATGGCAAAGATAATAGCTGTGGCCGATGTTTTTGATTCTCTTACATATGAAAGATATTACAGGAGGCCCATGACCTTTGAAAGAGTAATAGAAACAATAAAAAATGATTCAGGAAAAAAACTTGATCCCGAATGTGTAAATGTCTTCCTGAATCTTAAGGTGTCCGTTGTACTTAAAATACTTACACAGGGAAATAAAAGGGAAGTCCCGTCGCAGGCCTTTAATCAGCTGAAGGCCCTTACCGTGGATGAATTAAGCGCAGAGCTAAAAGAAAAAAAAGATTTCCCGCTGAGAAAAATATTTAATAAGTATTATATTTCCGGAGAAAAAGATGAGGATTAAAAGAATACTTGTTTTTACGGTATGCGTTTTGTCCTCATTATCTTACTCCGCCCGCCCGTTTTACCGCACTGCCCCAGAACATACATCGCATTATAATTATATAATAGCGCGTCTTATGCTTCGCGAAGGCAATATTGAAGAAGGACTTGCCTATCTTGAAGAGGCTGCCCGCCTGGATCCTAAAAGCAAAACGGTAAAAAGAGATCTTTTTGAGATTTACTACATAATAGGGGAGTACTCCCGGGCAAGAGATACAGCCGAAGAAATGTTGGAGCTTAGCGGACCGGATACGGGGGTTATGGAGTCCCTGGCCGGCCTTTATTTTCACCTAGGTGAAGAGGAAAAGGCTGTTGAGATGTACGAAAAAATACTTAAAAACGATCCGTCTAATATCAGGATAAGGCTGGAGTTGGGCGCATACCTGGCAGAAAACGGCCTGCACAAAGAAGCTTTTAAACATTACCGGAAGATATTAAAGATAGACCCCTGCAGCGTTTATGCTGTCACTGCCGTAGGAGACCTTTACCTGGAGATGGGTCAGTATACTGCCGCAGTCAGGGTGTATCTGCGCGCCGTCGAATGCGGAGCCGATAAGAGAGAAGTAAATATGCAAATTGCAAGAATATATACTCATGTCGGAAGAAAAACCGGGGCGGTAAAATACCTTAGGGAGAACCTAAATAAAGACCCCGATGATATGCAGTCCCTTTATATGCTTGCAGAAATATACGGAGATATGGGTAAGACGCAGCAGGCAGATAAGCTTTACTTAAGGCTGGAGAAACTGACGGGAGATGAATACACTATTCCGGTCGGCAGGGGAACTATGTTCCTGAAAGCAGACGAAATTTGCAAGGCAGAGGAAATATTTAAAGAACTTACTGCGTCTAATCCGGATGAATTCTATACCTGGTATCTTCTGGGATTTACCAGGCTTTTCAAAGATGACTATGAAGGGGCTTTTCAGGCACTTCAGAAAGCTGTTGAGATAAGAGAAGACGCTGATGCTTACTTCAATCTCGGTGTAGCAGCCGAGAAAATGGAAAAAAAGGAAATATCTTACGAGATGTTCAAAAAAAGCATAGAGCTCGACGGTGATCATGACCTGGCATTGAATTACCTTGGATACCTTTGGGCCGACCGGAACATTAACCTTGAAAAAGCCGAAGAGTATATAAAAAGAGCCCTTAAAATTAATCCCGGCAAGGCTTCTTATATTGACAGCATAGGCTGGGTATATTACCGCCAGGGGGAATATGAAAAGGCATTTGCAAAACTTAAAAAGGCAGCAAAACTTGAAAGAGACCCTGAAATTTTTGAACATCTCGGGGACGTTTATGTAAAACTGGGCCATCCGGCTGCCGCCCTGAGAATTTACCGCAAGACACTTAAAATGGATCCGGGCAACGACCGGCTTATCGGGAAAATAAAAGACCTGACAAAGTGAAAAAAACAGCTGCTGTTTTACTTCCCTTCCTTGTTTTCGCCGGTTGCGGAAGAAGGATCCCGGCGCCGCCCCGGGCAGAATTTTCCGGAGTAATGGAAGTATCCTACTCTTATTACGGCGAAATTTTTGAAGAACAGCTGAAAGGCAATTTCAGGCTAAACGGATTTGAAAATGAATTTATAGTAATTTTCAGCGACCGGGCAGGTGTTCCCAGGAGCGAGGTTCAAATAATAGGGACGAAAGTAAAATACACAGGAATGAAATCAGGGGCGGAATTTGCTGAACTTTTAAGATACTGGACTTTCCTTTTTAATCCTGCTAAAGGAAAAAAAACAGACAAAATACATATAGATGATATTAAACTGAAATACAGCGGATGGACAAAAACGGAAAAAGGCAGCTTTCCCGGAGAAGTTGAGATAATATCCCCGGACATTTATATTTTTGTAAATATAACATATGGAATTTAAAGCGCCCGCCAAGATAAATCTTTTTTTAAATATAGGAAAAAAAAGAGAGGATTCCTTTCACGAATTGCTTACAATAATGGTTAAAGTCTCTTTTTTTGACCGCATTGAAATAGAAGAAGCCGGGGAGATAGAAATAGACGCCCCGGAATGGATACCTCTTAAAGACAATCTTGTAAACAAAGCCGCCCGCCTTTTTTTTAAGGAAACCGGAATTAAAAAAGGATGCAGGATCCGGCTGAAAAAAAACATCCCGCCCGGAGCCGGTTTAGGAGGAGGCTCATCTGACGCGGCAGCAACGCTAAAAGCTCTTAACCGAATATTCAATACAGACCTTCCCACAGAAAAGCTGGAGGAGATGGGAGCAAAACTGGGAAGTGACATAAACTTTTTTTTACATAAAGGCGGTTGCCTGGCCTCCGGACGGGGAGACCGAATAACCCCACTTTCATTACATAAAAAAACAGATTACACCATTCTGCTTATTGATCCGTCACTGAATATATCTACAAAAAAGATATATAAAAATTATCCCGAAGGCCGGTTGACACAGAACAAAGATCTGGATAACATTATTAAAAAGTATGAAAATATGGATTGGCCTTTAATACTCAGGAATGACCTTGAAGAAACAGTTTTTAAGTTATATCCCTCTCTCAAGGAATTAAAAGTTCGGCTTGAAAACCGGGGGCTTTATCCTCTTCTTTCAGGCAGCGGCTCTTTTATGTTTGCGCTTTCAAACGACAGAGGACTTATGGAGTCCGCCTCGGAAACTGTAAGAAGCAGCCTAGGGTTTAAAACACATATTGTCAGTATTTTTGCTGGGGAGTCGCCAAACGGCAAGGCACCGCCCTTTGGAGGCGGCATTTGCAGGTTCGAATCCTGCCTCCCCAGCCAAGCTTTTTCTCGTCGATAAAACGGGGCCTTGCTTTTTTATTTTTACTCGCCGATTTTAAAGGCGGGAAAACAAGCTCAATTTCTACTTTTTCTCGACTATAAATTATTTCGTTTATGTGGTTTTGAAGCCTTCTTCTGCTCCAGACATTCCGGCCCATTTTCCAAAGGTCAATAATGCTTTTCAGCTTGTTTTCAAGCTCAAATTCAGAGATTCTATATTTTTGGTGCGATTTTCTGCAACCAGCGTCCCCCCCGGAGTGTACGCTGTTATTGTGCATAAAGATCGAACTTTTTATGAATTGCCCGTTATTAAGCACATTCTGCAGGTTTCGAACTAAAAAATTTTCAAGCTTTTTTGCGTTGATTTGTTTGACTGGACAATCGTTCCATTCCTTTTTTAAAGTTGAAACGCAGCGGTAATAGTAGTAGCGCTTTTTCCGGTTCTTCAGTTGCTTGTTGACAAAGTGCATTGTCATGTGCAGGTCGCATTCCCGGCAGCGTATGAAGCTGTCAAAGAGGAATTTTTTCCGCTCATTGTAACATCTGGGCTTTTTTTTATGGCAGGCCTGCGCGTTTTCAAAGGCTTCCCCGGTTATGATTGCCTTATGCCGGCCTTCGTACAGCTTGCCGTCGTACCTGGTAATTCCGGCATAGACCGGATTCCGCAGTATAATGGCAAGATGTGTTTTTTGAAAAACCCTGTTGCTTCGGGTTCTTGCGCCCATCCTTTTAAGTACCCGGTATACTTCCGAAAGCAGGCGGCTTTCATTATATACCTCAAACATTTTCCGCACGGCTTTCGCTTCCTTTTCAT
>PWMP01000209.1 GCA_003558145.1 Elusimicrobiota bacterium | reverse complement strand
TTTCACGCTGAAAGACAGAATTCCGGTATAGTTATAAGGTTTTTCGGAAAAGAATATATTCTTTTCCGAAAAACCTTATAACTATACCGGAATTCTGTCTTTCAGCGTGAAAACATACAGGGCATGCCGGAGTCCGGAACCTCGTAAAAATCATTTCTTCCGGTATTCTTTCAAGTCCGCATATACTGCATGTTACGATATTTTCCATTTTAGCCTCGTTTCTTTATTTCTTTACTTTAATGCTAATGTATAAACAATGTTTTTGCAAGTTTGTATTATTAGAATAACTGGTAATTCAAAACAACCGCAACTTGAATTTTATAAAAAAATTATTATCATTTTACTTGAAATAAAAAAACATACGGCAGAAGCCCGGGAGAGTACAATGAAAGACCACATAAACGGAATAATAGAAACACTTGTTAAAAAGAATAAGGAAGAGGCCGAGTTTCAGCAGGCCGTAAAAGAGGTCCTCTTTTCCATAATTCCCGTTCTCGAGAAACATCCCGAATTTATCAAGTATAAAATCGTTGAAAGGATTGTTGAGCCCGACAGGGTTATTATCTTCAGGGTCCCCTGGGTTGACCATAGCGGCCAGGTGCAGGTAAACAGGGGCTACCGCGTACAGTTTAATAACGCCATCGGACCCTACAAGGGAGGGCTCAGGTTTCATCCCTCTATGAACCTGGGAATAGTAAAATTCCTCGGTTTCGAACAAATATTCAAAAACGCTCTCACTACTCTCCCTATGGGGGGAGGCAAGGGAGGTTCTGATTTTGACCCTAAAGGCAAAAACGATATTGACGTTATGAACTTCTGCCACTCTTTTATGAGGGAACTTTACAGGCATATAGGAGAAAACGTAGACATTCCGGCCGGAGACATCGGTGTCGGCGCCCGGGAAATTGGCTATATGTACGGGTGCTACAAACGCATTATAAACAAATACACAGGAGTATTCACAGGAAAGAATACCGCATGGGGCGGCAGCTATATACGTACCGAAGCCACCGGATACGGGCTGGTTTATTTTGTAAAAGAAATGCTTAAAACCAGGGGAATGCCTCTTCAGGACAAAATTGTAGCGATAAGCGGCGCGGGCAACGTGGCCCAGTTTGCCGCAGAAAAAGCCATTCAGCTTGGAGCAAAAGTAATTTCAATGTGCGATTCCGGATCCACAATTGTAGACGAAGAAGGAATAGATACCGAAAAGCTTAGCTACATAAAAGAAATTAAAAACCAGGCACGCGCCCGGATCAAAGAATACACAAACAAGTATCCGGCTGTTTGCCTTCCCGGTAAAAATATATGGGACGCCATACGGGACGAAGAAATCAAAATTGACATTGCCCTTCCCTGCGCCACGCAGAACGAAATAAACCTACAGCACGCCGAGGCCCTGGTAAAAAGCGGCTGCAAGTGTGTGGCTGAAGGAGCAAACATGCCCACTATGCCGGAGGCAATAAAACACTTAAAGGAAAACGGCGTCATGTACGGACCCGGCAAAGCCGCAAATGCGGGCGGGGTAAGCGTTTCAGGACTGGAAATGTCACAGAACCGGCAGATGCAGCAATGGAACAGGGAAACCGTAAACGACAGGCTGCACCAGATAATGAAAGCCATACACAGCATAACTCTTAAAGCCGCTGAAGAATACGGAAAACCGGGTGATTACGAGGCAGGCGCCAACATAGCCGGCTTCTCCAAAGTCGCCGCGGCTATGGTCTCCCAGGGAGTTGTTTAAATATAAATACCTTTTCCCGTATAGTTGGTGTGAAGCAGTTTATGGGACATTTTGCCCAGGGGTTTTTCGAGAAAATTTTCATATAGCTCCATTACCGCCGGGTTTTCGTGAGACTGGCGGATCTGCATTTCCTGGTCTTCCTGGTAAAGCGCTCCTATTCTTTTCTTAAGTATCTCGTAACCGGCGGGAATAGGCTGGCCTCCGCCGCCAATACAGCCTCCCGGACAGGTCATTATTTCTATGAAATGATAAGGGCTTTTTCCTTCCTTTATCTGTCTGAGGAGCTGGCGTGCGTTTTTGAGACCGTGTGAAACCGCCACATTAATACGCTTTCCTTTTATATCAAGCGAAGCTTCCTTTATACCCTTAAGCCCCCGGACTTCTTCCAGCTCCAGCTTTGGCAGACGCGACCCGGTCAGTTCAAAATAGGCCGTGCGCAACGCCGCCTCCATAACTCCTCCGGTAGCACCGAATATGGTTGCCGCGCCGGTTGACATACCGAGGGGGCTGTCAAATCTCTCCCCCGAAAGGTTAACAAAATCTATGCCTGCTTCTCTTATCATATCAGCCATTTCCCTGGTAGTAAGCACATAGTCCACATCCGGAAAGCTGTCTTTATCCTTAAGATTAAGCTCTTTTTTCCAGTATTCAAACGCCGATGTCATTTCCGGGCGCCGGGCCTCAAACTTTTTAGCCGTGCAGGGCATAACCGAAATCACGGATATCTTACGCGGGTCTATCTTGAGCTTGCGGGCGTAATAGGTCTTGGCTACGGATCCGAACATCTGCTGTGGGGACTTACAACTTGAGATATGATCAAGCACCCCGGGATAGAATTTTTCCGCAAATCGAATCCATCCGGGCGAACAGGAGGTTATCATGGGCAGTGTCCCTCCCGTTTTTATTCTTTCAATTAGTTCGTTTCCCTCTTCTATTATTGTAAGATCTGCGCTGAACTGGGTATCAAATACCCGGTCGAAACTCATTTTTTTCAAAGCGGCCACAAGTTTTCCCGTTGTTCCGGTACCCGGAGGAAAGCCAAATTCTTCTCCTATGGCGGCGCGAATGGCGGGAGCAGTCTGGATAATAACGAATTTTTCCGGATTGTCAATCTCACTCCATACGCTGTCCACTTCGCTTTTGGCCATTAGAGCGCCCGTAGGGCACACCAGCAGGCACTGGCCGCAGTTAACGCATTCGGAATTACCAAGCCCCCTGTCAAAAAAAGTTGTAACGTGGGCGTCCATTCCCCGTCCGGCTATTTCAATAGCGTCAACTGTCTGAACCTGGCTGCATACCTCAACGCATCTTGCGCACAGGATGCATTTCTCGTGGTCTCTGAACAGAGAGTGAGAAGTATTGTCAACGGGAACCTTCCTTTTTCTTATGTTGGGATAATTGCACTCCCTCACGTCCAACTCGTCTGCCATACTCTGAAGCTCGCACTTCATATTCTTGTTGCACTGCAGGCAGTTTCGCGGGTGATTTGCCAACAGAAGCTCAAGGTTTGTTTTTCTTGCCTGCCTCACCCTTTTTGTATTGGTGAAAATTTCTATTCCTTCCCTGATATTGGTTACGCAGGCCCGCATGAGGGATTTTGCCCCCTTTACCTCAACCACGCAAAGCCCGCAGGAAGCCCTCTGGCTCACGCCTTCAAGATAGCATAGAGTGGGTATCTTTATCCCGGCGTTACGGCACGCCATAAGAACTGTAATGTCATCATACATCAGATAATCCGAATTATTTATTTTTATTCTGACCTGTTTATTCATTTATATCTTTCCTTCCTTATTCCTTAACGTCGCAGCGCAGGCACCTGGCGGCCTCAGTCAGAGCCTGGGCAGCGGTAAATCCGGTGCGCACCTCGTCAAAACTGCTTTTCCTTTTTGCCAGGCTTATGGACTTTGCCCTGGACTGGGGCCTCTTGTCCGGCTTTTCGGGAACCTCCATGCGGTATTTAATCTCTGCTTTTATGCTTTCAAACCTGTCTTGCTTCATAAGCTCAAAATCAACGCGGCGTGCGGCCTTCTTGCCCTGTTCCATAGCTTCGGCAGCGGTGGAAGGGCCGGAAACAACGTCGCCTGCAGCATAAATTCCTTTTGAAACTTCCATGGTAAAAGGGTCGGCCGCAGCGCATCCTTTGTCCGAAACTGAAACTCCGCAATCTTTCAGAAAGGCGCTGTCAACGTCTTCCCCTATGGAGATAACGGCCCGGTCGCACTTTAGGGTCTCGTGCTTTTCCGTGGGAACCGGGCGGCGGCGGCCCGACATGTCATATTCGCCGGGATCCGTGACCGATACGCGCAGGGCTTTAAGTTTTCCTTTTTCACCTACAAACTTATCGGGATTGCGCCAGAACCTGAATTTAATCTTTTCTTCCAGCGCGTCTTCTATTTCCTGCCTTATTGCCGGAAGCTCTTCTTTCCCCCTTCTGTAAACAACAGTAACTTCGGCCCCGTACCTGACAGCGGTTCTGGCGGCGTCAATTGCAACATTTCCGCCCCCTATTACCACTACTTTTTTCCCGGGCTTAAAATTCCTGTCCGAAGCCGCTTTTTCAAGAAAAGATGTGCCGGAGCTTACCCCTTTAAGTTTAATTCCGTTTATTTTCAAATCCCGGCTCCTGTACGCTCCGGTGCTTACGATAACGGCATTGTTTTTATCTTTAATTTTTTTGAATTCCTGCGGTGTTATTTTTCTGCCGGTTTTTATATCAACCCCTATTGTCCTTATAAAATCTATCTCCCTCTTTAGAATATCTTTAGGAAGCCTGTAACGGGGTATTCCCCACCTCAGTATGCCGCCGGCTTCGCTTTTCTCTTCATAAACGCTTACTTTATGGCCCAGCATAGCCAGGTAAAAAGCTGCGGTCAGGCCGGCCGGTCCGGCTCCGATAACTGCAATTTTTTTGCCGGTGGAGGCTTTCCTGTCTTTTTTCAGCCTTTCAGCCATTTCGTCAAGTTTTTTCTCGTCATTGATTCGGTCCGCCACATAGCGGTGAACCTCGCCCTGGGCTACCGGAGCGTCAATATCATCGCGCCTGCACTGCATCCTGCAGTGAAAATGGCATATCCTTCCCAGGGTTGAAGGCAGGGGATTATCCCTTATTATCATATCAAAAGCGTATTCCAGCCTTCCCTCGGCGCAGAGCTGCAGGTAACCCGGCACGTTCATATGCAGCGGACAACTGTTTTCACACGGCGAAACAAACAGGTTCTCGCATACGCCTCCCTGGCAGTAGTTTTCTTTTATATGCTGCTCGTATTCGTCCCTGAAATACTTCATTGTCGTGACCACAGGGTTGGGACCCGTCTGCCCCAGCCCGCACAGGGAGCTGTCTCTTATCACGTTGCTGAGTTTTTCAAGTTCGGCCATTTGGCTGATTTCTCCTTCCCCGTTCTTTATACGGGACAGCATATGAAGGGTGTGATTTATTCCCTCGCGGCAGGGCACGCATTTGCCGCAGGATTCGGAAGTGGTAAATTCAGTGAAGTAATGGGCGACGTCAACCATACAGTTATCTTCGTCCATTACCACAACCCCGCCCGAACCCATTATGGCTCCCAGCCCGGCCAGAGCCTCGTAATCAATACTGCAGTCAAAATGAGACGCGGGAATGCATCCGCCGGAAGGCCCGCCGGTCTGCACCGCCTTTATCTTCTTGCCGTTCTCTCCACCCCCCCCTATGTCATAAACCAGTTTTCTCAGGGGCGTCCCGAGCGGAAGTTCTACAAGCCCCGTATTTTTTATCTTACCTACCAGGGAGAAAACTTTGGTCCCCGTACTTTTTTCGGTGCCGGTCCTGGAAAAATCCTCGCCGCCGCGCGCTATTATCATGGGTATATTGGAAAATGTCTCAACGTTATTAATACAGGTCGGTTTGCCGTAGAGCCCTTTTTCCGAAGGATAAGGCGGCCTGGGCATCGGCCAGCCCGGGTCTCCCTGGATAGAGGATATAAGGGCTGTTTCCTCCCCGCAGACAAAAGCGCCCGCCCCCTCAACTATCTGTATGTCAAAACTAAACTTTGTCCCCATAACTGATTTACCGAGAATGCCTGCTTTCCTGCACTGCTGTATAGCTTTGCTTAGCCTTTTTACCGCAATAGGATATTCCGCCCTGCAATAAATAACTCCCTGCCTTGCCCCGGTCATGTAGCCGGCGATAATCATCCCCTCTATTATCATATGGGGGTCTCCCTCCAACTCGTTTCGGTTCATATATGCCCCGGGATCGCCCTCGTCAGCGTTGCATATTATATACTTGGGAGTTTCCTTGTTTTGCTTAAGCATTGACCATTTTAGCCACACGGGGAATCCCGCGCCGCCCCGGCCTCTTAATCCGGAAGCTTTTATCTCTTCAAGGGCGGCGTCTTCTGACATCCGGTTAAGCACATCGTACAGGGGACGGTACCCGCCCACTCCGATATACTCTTCTATATCGTTGGGGTTTATGATTCCGCAGTTTCTAAGTACGTCTTTTTTCTGGCCCCGGTAGTAGGGTAGTTCGTTCCACAGGGGAACTCCATTAAGCCCGCTGCCGTATTCAACGGACGCGGTGTGATGGTTCCAGCTGTCTATCCTGCATATTGTTTTACTGTTTGAAGAATTGCCTTTTTTAATATTCCTTACGGCTTCTTTCACGTCTTTAACGCTTAACTTGCTCATAATGGCCAGCGGTTTGCCCGGAACATAAATATTGACCATAGGCTCGGCAGCGCAATAACCGAAACAGCCCGTTTCCGTAAGGAGCGCCTCTACATTCTGTTTTTTAAGCTCTTTTTTAAATTCACGGTATATACTCTCGGCTTCGTTGCCAAGCCCGCAGGTGCTCATACCGACGGCTATCCTGGGAATTTCCGGCTTTAGTTTAGCCATACCTTTTTCCTGCAGGTTTAAAAGGTTTTTCAGTGTTTTTATTTTCATTTCTTCTCTCTTTCTAAAATTTCTCTATGATTTTTTTCAGCGTTTCAACCTTCATATTGCCATAAATGTCTCCGTCAATCTCAACTACGGGAGCCAGGGCGCACTGCCCGAAACACGCTACCGACCTTAAAGTAAGCTTCCTGTCTTTAGTGGTCAGGAACAATTTAGCGTCGTTTGTGTCCTCTCCTTCAAACTCGTAATTTTTCCTTAAAAAATCCAGTATCTTCTTTGAACCCTTGGTATGGCAGGCCGTGCCCCGGCATATCGATATGCAATGCTCTCCCTGCGGAATAAGGTTAAAAAAGGAATAAAAGGTTACTACGCCGTATATTTTTGCGTACGGTATGGAAGTTTTGCGCGCCACGTACTCAAGAGAGTCCGCAGGAAGATAGTTGTGAGGATTTTCCCTCTGGATTTCCTCCAGCATACCCAGCAGCCTGCCGTGCCCCTCTGAATGTTTTTTTATTATCCCGTCTATTTTACCTGCTGTTTTAGGATTCAATTTCTTATCTCCTTTGCTTCTTTTTTCTTTCCGAACTTTTCTTTAAAATCCACCCCCCAGGGCTGCATAACCCGTTTCAGCCCGGCCGGATCCTGTATATAAGACAATAATATTCCGTAATTAGTATAAGGCGTCCCGGACTGCTCAAGCATTTCTATTCTTGCCTGAAGTTTCTGATGGCTTATCATGCAGGCTCCGCAGTGTATGACAAGCCTGTATTCTTTAAGTTCCCCGCAGTCCATAAACTCCCTGCCGAAACTATGCTCAATCTTAACCCCGGGAAAATGCTTTTTAAAATATTCAGGTATCTGAACCGTCCCTATATCCTCCCCGATACGGGAATGATTGCAGGCTTCGGCAATCAGCACCCTGTCTCCGGGAAGCAGCTTGTCCAGCGTATCTATGCCGCCCAGAAAGTCGCCTACCCGCCCCCGGCTGAAATAATTAATCATTACAATTGAAAAAGTTGTAAGCATTATATCT
>PWMP01000194.1 GCA_003558145.1 Elusimicrobiota bacterium | reverse complement strand
TTCCTGAAGGAACTTTTTAATCTTTTCCTTCATTTCAAAACCGCCGTGGTCCGAACTTATTATTATATTATCCATCCTTATAAAACACTCCTGCATAAATCCTTATGAGGCTGGGGTATAATAACGCGCCTAATCAGTATGCCTTCTTCTTTTATGGCATTGCAACCGGCAGCCACCGCGGACCTTACTGCGCCTACTTGGCCTGTAAGGGTAAGGTAAGCCTTTCCGCCTAAAGCATTTGCAAGCCTTACGTCAATAAGCGTTACATCTGCCGCTTTTACTGCAGCGTCGGCGGCAATTATACTGGAGGCAGCAGAAAATGTTTCTATTATTCCCAGTGCATCCAGCCGGTCCACGTCAGAGGTCCCTCTCACAGCCGGAACAAGCTGAGGATCAATGTTATTAATAATAAGTTTGTCTATAAGAGATTCTTCCGCCAGCTCAAGTCCGCTTTTCATTGAAGATTCAACATCGGCCGTAGTTCCGGTTATAAGCGCTATAAACTTACCGGGACATACGGAATGTGCTTCTACCAGCTGGCTTGAAGCAGTTTTTAAAAGGGCGTCTGTTACTTCAAAGCCTTTTGCTATACTGTTTAATTCTATAAGACCTATTGCATTCTGCATTTTATTTGTTCTCCCCTTTGTTTATTTCTATATAGCCGGAAGTTACTTTTTTAACTTTTCCGGAAATACTCGAATGAACTCTGGCACCCAGTTTGCCGCGGGGTATCTCCCCTATTAACTGGCCGCGTTTAACCGAATCGCCTTCTTTGACAACCGGCAGGGCAGCAGTGCCGGCGTGCTGACTTAAATTTATGCGCACTGCGCCGGGCAGAACGCTTTTTACAGGTAATTCTTCTTTTTCATACTTATCAACTCCGATCCTGGCTGAAAGGCGGGAAGCGTTTACTTTTCTATATTCTCTTTCCGGATGAGGTTTAAGATTTCTTTTTTTATGCGGATTTTTGACACCCCTGCGGGAAAGAGCGTCACTGGTTTCCTTAAGAAGATTCCTTGGAGACAGATCCATCGGGCATGCGAACATGTTGCATAATCCGCACTGTGAACACAGGAAAGAAGGAGTGTAAACGGAAATATTTTCATCAGCTATAAAAAGATTTCTCATTATCCTGTGTGGCTCGAGTGAATGTCCCAGTAAATTGCGGGGACATACTATTGTACAGTCAAAACACTGGTCGCATATTGATTTCCCTCTTTTTTTATGGGCACGTAAAGTCATATCCTGTTTTATAAAAGCACTATGATTTTCGGGGAGAACGATTATACCGCTGCAAGTTTTTGTTACACGGTAATTTTCCTCAACCGGAACTCCCATCATAGGTCCCCCGGCAAGCAGACGGTAATCTTTTATTTTAACGCATGCTTCTTTTATCAATTCGGAAGCTGATATACCTATAGGAACAGATGCTATATAGGGTTTTTCGACCTCTCCGCTTACAGTTATCCATCTGTCAGTTACCGGAGAAGAATCATCAAGCGCCCTCTTAACATTCAAAAGCGTGTTTACATTGATAACTACGCATCCGACATCAAGCGGAAGGCCTCCCTCCGGTATTATCTTACCGGTAACATTGTATACAACATCAAATTCATCTCCCGCCGGGTAATAGTTATCCAGCAAGGCAAGTTTTATGTCAGAAGTTTCGCCAATTATTAATTTAAATTCTTTTACCGCTTTTTCATACTTCCTCTTGAGAGCAATATAAACTTCTTGAGCACCGGCACATTGTTTTATGTACCTAAGCCCTTTTATTATATCTCCGGCATTATTTTCCATAAGATACTTATCTGTTGAAAGAAGAGGTTCGCATTCGGCTCCGTTAGCTATAACGGTTTTAACTTCTGCTTGGATTTTTACATGTGTCGGAAATCCGCCGCCGCCGGCTCCTACTATGCCGGCTTCACGTACTTTTTCTATGATTTTACTTTTCTGCATTAAAATTATGTAATCCTGAAATAATCAACCAGGGCGCACCTGAGAGGCCGGGTAAAATTCCGGGCCTTTACAAGCCCGTCCCCGGTAGGAGTGGCAATTGACAGCGTAGCGTACCCCTCTCCCATTCCCAACCCCATATAAGAAGGCCCGTTTTTAACAAATATAGAGCAGGCCGACTTTCTGGCCATTTCCGTAAGAGACTCAATATTAAGAGAATGCATTATTGCCGTGTGCCCGTTTCCGCCTTCCATTTCCACCGCCAGGCCTATTGTTCTTTTTATATCCCCGGTGACCGCAAAAGGAAGTATAGGCATAAGCTGCTCGGTCCACATAAAATCATTGTCTTCATCTACCAGTGCCCACAGCAGCCGCACATCATTACCAACTTCAATACCGATTGCCTTTGCTATGACGGAAGCATTTTTACCTATAAGATTTCTATTAACAACCGGGTGCACACCGCCGCGTCCGCTTTTTTCTATAGCAAGCGAGTTAAGTTTTTTTATCTGCTCTTCTGTTAATTCAAAAGCCCTTCTGTCTAAACGCATCTGCTTAAGTATTGCCTCATGACAGCCGCCGGCAAGAAGGACCTCCTTTTCTGCCGTGCATAATATTCCGTTGTCAAAACTGGCACCTTTTATTATAGAATCGACAGTCTTTGCAGGGTCAGCTGTCTCGTCCACTACAACAGGAGGATTTCCCGGTCCGGCCGCTATAACTTTTTTGTCCGTTTTCATAGCTTTTTCTACTACCGCCGGACCTCCGGTTACAATAAGAAGCCGTATGTCAGGGTGGGTAAAAAGAACTTCCGCTCCTTCCAGCGAGGGCTTGCGCATAGCGGTTATAAGTCCTTTGGGGGCACCGGCGGAAACTGCGGCTGATGAAAGAATTTGCATACACTTCTGAGAACATTGCATAGCAGCGGGATGAGGAGCAAAAACGGCAGCATTACCGGCAGCGATTATGCTTATTGCATTATTTATCACGGTGGATGTCGGATTGGTCGAAGGAGTAACCGAACCTATGACACCAAAAGGCGCATTTTCAACAAGGGTAAGCCCCCTGTCTCCCGTATAGGCAACAGGCTGAAGATCTTCTGTTCCGGGTGTTTTATCGGCAGCAATAAGGTTCTTTTTTACCTTATCCTCCCACCTGCCCATGCCTGTTTCTCTTTCGGCATTACGAGCCAGCTCTTCAGCGCCGGATACTGCAGCTTTTCTCATAGCCTTTATTATTTTCTGTCTTGTGCCAAGGCTCATTGTGGAAAACTCTTTCTGTGCTTTTTTAGCAGCACTGACAGCGCCCTCCATCGAATCATACAGTACGGCGTCTGACAAAGAAACTTCCCCAGGCTCTGAAAAAAGAAGGGTTTCCTTCTCAAGACGCTCAATTACTTCCTTAACTACCGAGGCTATTTCATCTCTGTTGATGTCCATAATACTAATCTCCTCAAAGATTCAAAAAAAAGGGACGATTCCCCGAACAGGACCGTCCCCTTTTATCTTTGTTCATTCAGATTTGCTTTTATCAAATATTACTTTCCCGCCTTTTTCAATGTAATCAACTATTCCCATTATTGTACAGTCAACGGGACGGTCCTGTGTTATGTCTGTAAGTCTTGAAGATGAGCCGGTGACAAAAAGGATAAGTTCGTTTTCGCCGGCTCCTACCGTATCAATTCCAACCAGAGGAGTTCCGTCTTCCTTCATGTTGTCGTCTACAGGCTGGACAAGAAGAAGTTTTCTTCCTTCAATTTTTTCGTCCTTCCTGGTACACACAACATTTCCAGTTATTATTCCAAACTTCATTTTATTTATCTCCCTTTATGCCCTCAGGCATTATGTCACAGCCAGTACCGGAGGCCGTTTTTTATTTGGAAGCTTTTTTGAAAAAGTCCTGAGATATGGGAAGCTTTCCTTCGAGATCCTCATACGGGCGGGGGATTACGTGAACAGATATCAGCTCTCCCACCCGCTGCGCGGCAGCACTTCCGGCTTCACAGGCTGCGCGGCAGGCAGCTACTTCACCCCTTACTATAACGGTGACATATCCATGACCTATTTTCTCGTAGCCGGCCAGTTTTACATCAGCCGCTTTCAGCATAGAATCTGCAGCCTCTATCATTCCGACAAGCCCCTTTGTTTCTATCATTCCAAGAGCCTGATTCTGCATAGTAAACTACTCCTTCCTTTTCAGGACAAAAATACTTCCGACGGGCTTTTTAAATCACAGGAGTTGGCCTCATCAGTATCTATATGGCACTCAAGGGCGTAATCAGGACTGACGCGGACAAGAACATCCTCAAAAACAACCGATCTTGGAGGACGGGTTCTTACCCTAACGTTCTGTCCGTCCTTTACTTTAAAAAAATCGGCATCCGGGGGAGTCATATGTATATGCCGGCGCCCCACGATAATGCCCGAAACAAGCTGAACAGACCCGTGCGGCCCTATCAGCCAGCCCCCGGGGGTATCCTTCAGGTCTCCGGAAGACCTTAGCGGAGCCTTAATTCCTGTTGTATATGTGTCTGTACGCGAAATTTCCAGCTGTGAGAATTCTCGCGGAGGGCCAAGTATTCGTATTTTTTTAAGTTTGCCTTTCGGGCCGTTCAGCGTAAGTGTCTCTTTTGCCGCGTATTCACCCGGCTGCATAAGATCTCTCAGTTTAGTTAATTTGTAGCCCTGACCAAAAAGTTTTTCAATGTGTTCCTGCGTGAGATGCGCATGACGGTTCGAAACATTGCAAATAACACCCCGCTCCGAGCGCTGCAGTCTCAGTAAAACTTCTCCTGTTATCACGGCTTCATCCATATATTTTTAGAATTTTACTATTTGTGAAAAAGAATCCGCATCAAGGCTTGCGCCACCGACCAATGCGCCATCTATATTGTCCTGCGCCATAAGGTCTTTTATATTATCAGGCTTTACACTGCCTCCATAGAGAATCCTTACCCCGGAAGCAAATGGCCTGCCGTACATATCCGCAAGCTTTCCCCTTATATACTTATGTGCTTCTTCCGCCATGTCAGGGGTAGCGGTTTTTCCCGTTCCTATAGCCCACACTGGTTCATAGGCGACAATAAGAACATTTTTTTCTTCCTCACTGAGATTTTTTAAAGATCCGGAAAGCTGCGCCGAGAGAACCTCAAATGTTTTTCCTGATTCTCTTTCTTCAAGTTTCTCTCCTATACAAACTACAGGTTTGAGGCCGGCTGTCACAGCCGATTTAAGCCTGAGGTTTACGTCCTTATCGGTACAGCCGAAATACTGGCGCCTTTCGGAGTGGCCTATAATCACATATTGACATCCGGCTGAAACAAGCATCGGCGGGGAAATTTCTCCTGTGTACGCTCCTTCGTTCTCATAATGGACGTTTTGGGCTCCAAGGTAAATATTACTACCGTCAGTTATTCCGGCGGCAAGTGAAAGTGCAGTGTAGGGGGGGGCAATCATTACATCAACGCTTTTCACTTCTTTGAGTTTATCTTTAAGGTCCTGTACCGTCTTCTCAGCTTCCCTGTTTGTTTTGTACATCTTCCAGTTTCCAGCAATAAAAGGTCTGCGCATATAACCTCTCCTTTCTTCAATCTACTTTTACTACAACTTTAAGCGGTCCGGTGATGTCACATTGTCAACAGAATCGGCCGCATTGTAAGTTTAATATAATAATATTTTAAGTTTCAGTCAAGGTAAAGTGCCGGTGTGAAGAGAAGAAAAATGGATATTTTACGCAACTACCCTGTTTCGTCCTTTCTGCTTGGCTTCATAGAGGTTTTTATCAGCTTCTTTGATAAGCTGAGACGGTGAAGTCATTTTTGTTTTGTATTCTCCTATCCCTATGCTCACGGTTATTCTGTATTCATTGCCTCTTGCAACAAATGACTGCTTTTCAATATTTTTTCTAAGGCGTTCGGCAAGAATCAATGCATGTTCTTTAGCTGTTTCAGGAAGAATTACTACAAACTCTTCACCGCCGTATCTTCCGGATATATCCGCCGCCCTGGTTGTTTGTTTTATAATGCCGGCCAGGTGCTTAAGAGCCTTGTCGCCAAGCTGGTGTCCGTAAGTGTCGTTAAACTCTTTAAAATGGTCAATATCTATAAAAAGAAGAGAAAGGGGCCGGTCATACCTTCTTGCCTTTTCAACTTCTTCCTGAAGACGGATAACAAAATGCCTCTTACTGTAAAGTTTTGTCAGATCATCAGTGATAGCCATCTCATACATTTTGGCATTATTAATGGAAACAGCCGCCTGAGAAGCAAGTATAGAAAGAAGCCTCTCGTCGTTTCTAATAAATTGTCCACCGCTTGTTTTAGCATCAAGCGCAATTACTCCAAGTACTTCCCCCTTAAATATAAGCGGCAGGCTGAGAATAGTTTCCCTGGGACGGCCTTTTGAATCTTCCGAAAAGAAATCTTTGTACATATGTGCTCCGGTTGTATCGTTTATGAGTATAGGTTTGGCGGTTTCTGCTACGCGCCCGGCAATCCCTTCCCCTATCTTAAATTTTATATGTTTCCGGGCCCTGTCGCTTAATCCTACGGATGTTTTTATATCAAGTACATCTTTCTCTCTGTCGTAAAGCATTAGCGAACCTTTACTTACATCGCCGGCCTTCACAAAAGCGTCCATTATCGCGGGGAGCAGTTCTGACATTTGAAGTTTTGAAGATATTTCTTTTCCAAGTTCCTGTATCAGCTTCAAATCATCAACCGCGCTCTTGCACTTTTTTGTATTTTTCTTTTGTTTTTTAAAATGAAAATAAAAATAAGCTGCCAATATAATTACTGCCGCCCCTGCAACCAGACATTTATTAAAGTATGACAATTATTTCCTCCTCAAACACGATATACAAAAAATATAAATCAGCTTTTTATTCAATGCTTACATTCACTATTCTTTCGGAGCAGCTGGCAGTTACAGGGGAATTTTTCTCGATGTATTCTATCTGGGCTTCCCTCAAAAGAATGGATGTGTCCGTGACATCTTCTCCATTCCTGAAAGTACTATAACCGTCACCTCCCTGCGCCAAAAATGAATTTGTTGCAACTTTATATTTTTCTTCCAAATCAAGTGTTTCCTCGCCCTCATCGGTCATCACGAAAACATTAAGCACCCTTCTTCCTCGAGGAAGCGAACTGTTATAAATCATCCTTAGGCCTGAAATTTGAAGTCTGGAATACCTGTGAGCTGCACTTAATTCCAGGAGTTCTTTCAACTGCATTCCGCTAAGATTCATAGTTATTATACTGTTGCCGAATGGGGAAAGATTCCATATATCTCTTACTGTAATATCCCCTTTAGGAATATCAGCCCGAATTCCTCCTGTATTCTGGAATGCAATATCCGCTCCGGCAACCGCGCGCATAATGTCTGCCTGAAAATTTCCTATTGCCAATTCGCCGTGTTGGGCTGCTTCCCCTGTAAGACTGCGGGACATTCTGATTTCTGATTGTCCTATAATACGTGACATTTCAGAGACAACATCAGCCAGACGGTTGTCTATTATTTTTTCCACCGCGTCGTATTGGCCGTACTTATCAACATACAGAGGAACAAGCGCGTGAGAGAAAGAAAGAATTCTTCCTGCCGGCCTGCTGTAATAAAGACTAAGACGGCCTGCATGTGTAAAATTGCTTCCGGCCTGAGTTATTAAGGTTCTTCCCGCAATTTGCGGTTCTTTAAGAAGCCTGTGTGTGTGTCCGCCCAGAATAGCGTCTATTTCCCGGGTGCGGGCAAGCTGCATATCGTCTTCAAGCCCCATATGGCTTAGTACGACTATTATATGCGCACCTTCATCTTTCAGTCGCCGAATTTCACTTTCCAGGGATTCCGAAGCCGATATAAATTCAAGCCCTTTTATATGCTCTGAAAAAACAAGATTTTCCATATCTTCGGTTATAACTCCAGCAATGCCAATATTAATATCGTTTATATTTTTTATAAAACCCGGAGATATAAAGTCCGGCTCTTGCCCTGTTGCAGCGTCAATTATATTTGCGCCGAGAAAAGGAAAGTCCGCTATAGAGGAAAGAGAAATTAAATTTTCCCGGCCGTGATCAAAGTCGTGATTTCCTACGGCCAGGGTGTCATAGCCCAGAACATTCATAATTTCAACGATTGCCGTCCCCCTGGTGAGAAAACCTTCCGGGGTACCCTGGTATATATCTCCCGAATCAGTCAGAAGGTAGGGCTCCTTAATTGTCTCAAGGAACCCGCCCAGGGCGGAAAGCCCCCCTATAAACCGTCCGTCATCCTCCCAGTGTGCCCTTGAAGGAAGTATGTGACCGTGGCCATCTGTGGTAAATACTATTTCAACCTTGCTTACATTAGATGACCAGTAGATAAAATATATTCCTGCGCTTAAAAAACACAGGAAAATAAGAGCAGAAAGTCTTTTTATGTAATCCATATCTGATTTTATTTTATCTTAAATTTCAGCTTCGTGTCAACCTACTCCTTCAACCTCCATCGACTTAAGGAAGTCCTTGTTGGACTTTGTATTTCTCATTTTCTCAACTACAAGCTCCATTGCCTCAACCATACCCAGAGGATTAAGTATTTTACGAAGTATCCATACCTTGTTTATTTCCTCTTCAGTGAGCAGCAGCTCTTCTTTCCTGGTTCCCGAACGGAAAATATCAACGGCCGGAAAAACACGTTTGTTAACAAGCTTTCTGTCAAGATTGACTTCCATATTTCCAGTCCCTTTGAATTCTTCAAATATAACGTCATCCATGCGGCTGCCGGTTTCTATCAGTGCCGTTGCCAAAATTGTAAGGCTTCCGCCGCTTTCTATGTTGCGAGCTGTACCGAAAAATTTTTTCGGTTTTTGAAGAGCCTGAGAATCTACTCCTCCGGTAAGAACTCTTCCCGATGAAGGAGCTATCGTGTTATAGGCGCGGGCAAGCCTGGTGATGGAATCCAGCAGTATAACCACGTCATGACCGTGCTCTACCATTCTTTTAGCCTTTTCAATAGCCATTTCACTTACCTGTATGTGACGCTTAGCGGATTCGTCAAACGTAGAACTTATAACTTCTCCTTTTACAGACCGCATCATATCCGTAACTTCCTCCGGCCTTTCACCCACAAGAAGCACTATCAGTTTTATCTCCGGATGATTTGTAGTCATAGCATTGGCCAGTCTCTGAAGTATGATGGTTTTACCGGCTCGCGGAGGAGAAACTATGAGGCCTCTCTGCCCCTTTCCTATAGGCGTAAGAAGATTCATTATCCTCATTTCCACATCATGCTGTTCGGTTTCCAGCTCTATGCGATCCTGCGGATAAAGAGGCAGAAGGTTTTCAAACTTTTCTCTGCTTCTTATAATCGCCGGATCCTCGCCATTGACCGCAACGACCCTAAGGAGCGCATAATAGCTTTCGCTGTTTTTAGGCGGCCTTACGGTACCGTAAACCGTATCTCCTTTCCTCAGTAAAAATTTTTTAATTTGGGAAGGCGATATATATATATCATCATTACAGCTTATATAATTGTTGGTTTCTGACCTTAAAAATCCGAATCCATCGGGAAGAATTTCAAGGACCCCTTCCTTGTAAATGTTTTCTTTGTCTTTTTCGTTTTCAGCCTTAAGGATTTCTATCACCAACTCTTTTTTGTTGAGATTATTGTAGTTACCCACCTTAAGTTTCTTAGCCGCATTTTTCAGCTCTGAAACTTTTTTCTTCTGCAGTTCAGTTAATGTCACTTTTCCTCCTCCTTTATTCTCCTTATTATTTCCTTTACCTCTTTTTCCGTTTCCTTAAGCGGGGCCGAAGTATCCAGGATTATATCAGCCTTTTTAGCATCAATAGATATATCGGACTGCA
Organism: Elusimicrobiota bacterium; assembly: GCA_003558145.1. Taxonomy (GTDB): domain Bacteria; phylum CG03; class SLGR01; order SLGR01; family PWQF01; genus PWMP01. The sequence goes on along the minus strand of PWMP01000194.1, from coordinate 16,201 downwards.
TAGTTATCCATTTTTTGGCCTCGACGCAGGATATTTTTCTCTTATTCATAATTCTTTCAGTCTGTATCTCGGGAGCAGTTCTCGTGAGTATTATAAGATTGAAAATATTTTCCCAGCCGGCCTGAAAAAGAAGCGGCACTTCTGCCGCGGCGCATTCTTTCCCTTCGTTTTTCCATATAGTAAAAATTTTAAGAATCTCTGTTTTTACAAGGGGATGCGTTATTTCTTCCAGCTCTTTTTTAAAAACCGGGTCTCCCATAATTTTGGCGGAGAGCTTTTTTCTGTTCAGTTCTCCGTTCTCAGCAAAAAATACTTTTCCCTATTTTTTACGTATCTGCTGCCAGAGTATATTACCCGGGCTCTGAAAACTTTTTACCAGTTTATCTGCCGATACTACGGGAACGCCGTTTTCCGCGAACATTTTAAGCACGCAGCTTTTTCCTGTTCCTATCCGTCCGGTGATGCCTACTTTCAGCATTTCTCCAGGGAACCCCAGCTTTTTCCCTTTTTAAAATCAACCCTTAGCGGCACTTTCAGCTTAACAGCGTTTTCCATTTTTTCTTTTATAATTGTCTGTGCCTTTTTTTCTTCACCGGAAGGTATTTCAAACAGCAGTTCATCATGTATCTGAAGAAGCAGCTTTACCGGGTTATGATTAAACCTGAATTCCCTGTCAAGATCTATCATGGCTTTTTTAATAATATCCGCGGAGCTTCCCTGTATAGGAGTATTTATCGCCATCCTTTCAGAGGATTTTCTCCTAATGTAACTCGAAGAACTTATCTCCGGCAGATATCTGCGCCTGTTCATAATAGTTGAAACATATTTAGTTTCACGGGCCTGATCAATTGTATCTTTCATATATTTTTCAATTGCCGGGTATTTCAAAAAATATTTTTTAATAAACTCTTCCGATTCTCCCTTATTCATTCCCTCTACTCTTTTTTCAAGCCCCCATGCGCTCATACCGTATACTATGCCGAAGTTTATGGCTTTTGCCCGGTTTCGCATCTCCGCAGTCACTTTTTCCCCTGAAACTTCAAACACAAGCGCTGCCGTCCTGCTGTGTATGTCTTCCTCTTCATTGAAGCTTTCAATAAGTTTTTCGTCGCCGGAAATATGGGCCAGCACCCTTAAATCAATCTGCGAATAGTCTGCACTCAGGAAAATACAGCCCTCACCGGCTATAAAACTTTCCCTGACCCTTGTGCCTTTTTTTGTCCTGACCGGAATGTTCTGAAGGTTCGGCTCTGTCGAAGAAAGACGGCCCGTAGAAGTTCCGGTTATATTAAAATTTGTATGTATTCTGCCGGTCTCTTTGTCTACGGCTTCCGGTAAAGGCTGAATATAGGTTGACAAAAGTTTTTGTATCTGCCTGTATTTCTGAATTTCCGCGGGAAGCGGATGCTTATCTTTAAGTTCCTCCAGAACATCATCGGCTGTTGAATATCCCGTTTTGGTTTTTCTAACTGTGTCCAGCTGAAGCTTGTGAAACAGTATCCTTGACAACTGAGCGGGAGAATTTATATTAAATTTTTCTCCTGCCGCTGTGAATACGTTTTTTTCTACCTCTTTAAGTTCCTGCTTGAGTTCTTTTTCTACTTCTTTAAGCATTTCGAGATCAACTTTTATACCGGTTATTTCCATTTCTCCGAGCACCTTTAAAACCGGCAACTCCACGTTTTCGTACAGTTCCTTAATTGAAGCTTCATTTATCTTTTTTTTCAGTTCTTTTCGTATATTAAATACTGAGTTAATTCTTGTTGCTACTGTATAGGCTGTCTTTTCTATCTCCGCTTCAGAGGGTTTATCCGGCATTTCAGGCGGAACCCATCCAAGACACCCGGCCGCAATTTCCTGAAGAGTGCGGGTGCCTGCGCGCCCGCTTAAAACATAATCGGCAGTTATACAGTCAAAAGAAGCCTTTATCTTATTAAGCCCCTCTGCACGCAGATGCTTGTAAAAGCTTTTAAAGTCATAAGCACAAATTCCGAACGGCTTTTGAAAAATATTTTTCTGCAGGATATTTATTGTTTCCTTAACACCGGGCTGTTTTCCCGCATCGAGGTATTTATGTCCCAAAGGGATATAAAAACAATTACGGGAGTCCAAACTTATCCCTATTCCTATCAACTCACCTGACTCACAAACAAGCTCTGCAACAGCGTCAGTACCGGAGCTGTTTTCCCGGGCAAAACCGCCTATATCAATCGGGCTGCGAAGCACTCTGACCTTTAACTCTCCTATCAATTCGTCTTTTTCGACCCAGTCCGATATAATGGACGTAAAATTCAGGTCCCTGAGTTTTTTTCTAAGTTTTTCCGTATCCGGGCCCTTCCACACACAGTCTTCTATATTTATATCAAGGTCAAGGTCTTTTATAAGCGTAGCCAGGCGGCGGGTTACATAAGCATTATCCCTATCCGAAAGCAGTTTGTCTCTTAGCTTTCCATCTATACTGTCAATAGAATCGTATATTTCATCTAAAACTCCGTATTCTTTTATGAGTTTTACGGCTGTAACCGGGCCTATTCCCCTTACACCGGGAAGATTATCCGACTTGTCGCCTACAAGGGCGATATAGTCAATCACGTAATGCGGCTCAATACCAAGTTTTTCTTTTACCCCTTCTTCGTCATAGGTTTTGTTTTTCATTCCGTCTACAACTTTTATACCCTCTTCTACAAGCTGTAAAATATCTTTATCAGAAGTAACTATCGAAACGGGTAAATTTTTCTTGCGGGCATTAGAGGCGAAAGTAGCTATTATGTCATCGGCTTCAAAGCCTTCACATGCAAGGTGCTTTATATTAAGCAAATCAAGTACTTGATAAACCACCGGGAACTGCTCTATCAATTCCGTATCCGTACTGGCTCTATGCGATTTATATTCGCTATAATCTTTATGCCGGAAAGTAGCTTTCTCATGATCAAAAGCCACAAAAAGATGTGTGGGCTTTTCTTTATGTATTATCTTTTTAAGCATTTTTAAAAAACCAAAGACAGCATTGACAATCCTGCCCTCTGCGTCAGTAAGCGGAGGCAAAGCATGATACGCCCTGTGAACACAGGAATTACCGTCAATTATGATTATTTTCTTGTTTTTCATTAATAAGCCCGCTTCAGGCGACCTTTTTCAATTCGTTAATTAAGGTTTTCCCCCGGCGGAAAGTTTATTTAGACCTTTTATGCATGTCTGTTTTAATATGTACATCAAGAATATTATTTAACAGGTGTATGTAGACAGAAGATTAAATGTAAAAAGATTCAAAATCCGGACGCGGATAAAGTTTTAATAAAATCGGGTTGCTTTAAAACCGGAATGTTACTTTGTTTATACATATTAAATAATTATTTGTCAATAAAAGGCATTTGCGTTGCAAGCCTTTTAAGGGATTCTTTAATCAAAACTTTCTTAGTTAAAGCCGCCGGGCTTTTAAAAACTCCCTTAAATTACCGCCTAATCTGCCTTATTCCTCAAGTATCCGCCAAATTCCTCCTGTTAAGACATATCTCTACGCTGTCTTGATAAATTGAAGTCGTTTTTTCTCAGGCCGCTTTTACAAGCGACCTCATATTGTCAAACCTTTTCTCCCTGACTCTTCCCAGCGCCATGGCAAGCATAACTATCATAGCCATAGAACATCTGGCCTGCATCTTTTTCATGCCCTTTATGTAATGATTTTCAAACCCGAACGACACATCCAGCCTGCTGTTTATTCTCTCTACTGCTGTGCGTTTTTTGTATTCACTCTTGAACTTCTTGCTGGAGCGCGCCAGGGGAGTAAATCTCCTGCGGTCTCTTTCTATCGGTATCCTTACTATCCGCCCGTACTTGCCGTAACTTCCTTTCCCGCATTTATCTTCTGCTTTGCATTTTTTTCCCTTCGCCGCAAGCGGGCATCTGTACTTTAACGTACCCCTGTTTTTCTCAAATCCGCAGTAGGCCAACTCTGTTCTTTTCATTGTGTCCATGTTGTAGCAGAAAACATTCCCCTGATAATCATGAAGCACATTGTCGGCGTATTCTGAATCGGCCAGTTTCTCATCAAACTCTTTCCACCTGCCTTTAACGTCTATTATGGGCCTTATCCGGTAATCATCCCACAGAAATTTATTGTTATATTCCGAATCATAGCCTTTATCTGCTACCAGGCTCTTGCATCTATCAGTAATCTCCGGATGACTCTCGTTAAGTTCTTTTATCATCGGCTTAAGCTGTTTCATGTCAGATGCCGAGGCCCTGGTTACTTTAAAACTGACAGGCAGTTCGTAGTTCACATCCGCTATTATGTGTATCTTGTATCCGAACCAGTCCTTAAAACTCTTCCAGAGACTGTCGTCTTTGTTTTTCCCCTTGTATGTTTTAACGCCTTTGTCGGCATCCAGATCCCGCCGGCCATCTCTCTTTCTCTTTTTAGATTTACGGCGGGCATGACTGTCTATCGCTTTACCGTCAGTTCCCAATTTTTCCCCGAACCCGGGAAGCTCTTCCTTCAGTGCTTTAACCAGACTCTCAAAGACACTGTCAAGTTCTTTTTGATGCCGGATGACTTTCTTTAAAAACCTTGTGTAGGCGCTTGAGGTAGGTACAGCCTCTTTGCCTTTTATTGTCTCAAACCCGCACAGTCTCACCAAATCCCCGTTCCTTGAAAGTTCTCTTCTTAAACTCTCTATGCTCTGGTGCTGAAAGACAACTGCCGCCAGCAGTGAGTTCCAGACCGCACGCACCGGGTAGTCGTCCCTCCCGTTGCCGCGGTCTTTTTCAAGCCGCTGCATCAATGATTCATCGTCTAATGTTTCCAGAACCAGCTGCAGCCTGCTAAGGTCTACGATTCCCTCCAGCTCTTGCCAAGTGAACAAATTTTTTTGTATACTTGCCATGGGTAGATCCTCCTTTTTAGTACACGATAATTTTACCATAATTATCGACGAGAATCTACCCCTTTTTTTTATCAAAGAACATTCCCGGGGTGAATTTCCCCATAATCACTACCGGCTAAAACCCTTCTCGTCAATCTAACCTGGGGTAAAAGTCTTTTTTGATACTTTTTATTTATTGTCGCTATTCGCTAACAACGAAAATGGCTCAATAAGGCAAGAGTTAATTTGTGTATCGTTTTTTTTCCCTGTCCATTTCTCTTTCCGTTATCCGCTTTTTTATAGCCTGCCTTTTATCCGTTTTGGTTTTTCCCTCAGCCAGTCCGATGGATACTTTCGCTTTTCCCCTTTTAAAATATATTTCAATGGGAACGAGAGTTAAACCTTTTGTTTGAATTTTTTTTTCAATCTGCCGTATCTCGTTTCTATTGAGCAGAAGTTTCCTGGGCCGCAGAGGATCGTAGGTCTCACTTCCCGAAGCCTTATCATAAGGAGCTATATGGGCATTCAAAAGGAATATTTCACCTTCAATTATCTTTGCAAAGCTTTGTTTTATATCCGCCTGCCCACCTCTCAGCGACTTAACTTCGCATCCTTTAAGACATATACCGGCCTCAAATTTTTTAATAATACTGAAATTATAATATGCGGATTTGTTTCTTGCTGCTGTTTTTGCCATTATGACAATTTTGACACTGCCGGGCCGCTTATAACCGGACGGGGATTCTTTTAAGCATTTCCACCCGGCGTGACAGGTCTTCCGAAAGAGTTATCCAGGAACCGACTATGATAACATCCGCTCCGGCTTTTACGCAAAGAGGAGCGGTTTCACCGTTTATTCCCCCGTCTACTTCAATGAGAAAAGAATATCCTTTCGCATCTCTCTTTTTTCTTAGAGATTCAATCCTTTTAAGACTTTCGGTTATAAATTTCTGGCCGCCAAAACCAGCCATAACACTCATGACGAGAATTCTTTCGGCTTTTTCAAAATACGGGTCAAGAATTTCCAGCGGAATGTCGGGATTAAGGGACACTCCCATGAAAGGCCGGTCGAACAGATCTCTGTTTTTTTCGTTTAAAACTTCTGCATGCACTGTTACGCTTTTGGAGCCGGCGTCAAAAAATCTTTCAACATATTTCTCCGGTTCTTTAACCATAAGGTGCGAATGGACTGGTACGGATGCAAGAGAGATTATTGTTTTTGAAATATCCGGTCCGAAAGAAATATTATTGACAAAATTGCCGTCCATGATATCAAGGTGAAAAGAATCTATACCAGACTTTTCAACTTGATTCATACTTTCTTTAAGTTTTGAAAAGTCTATATTAAGGACGGATGCGGAAATTTCAACTTTTTTATTCATTTAATCAATAAAAAACTCTTCAAAAAACAAATCTCCCCCCGGTTCTTCCGTATCTGAAGGAGTCTTATATTCTTCCTTTTCGCTTGCTTCTTCATATATTTTTTCGGAAACAATATTTCTGCCTATAAAAACCCGGGCTTTCGCCCTGCCCAGCACTCTAACCGGAATTTCAATGTCCTTTCCGGCTTCGGCAGTCCCTTCATAAAGCACATATTCATCTCTTATGTCGTCGGATAATATTATTTTTATATTGCGGCCGTGATATTCAGAAGAAACATTATAACTTACCATCTCTTCACGAACCTGAAGAGTTTCCTGTTTTTTTCTGGAAATAATAAGGTCTACACTTTTTCCGGTCTCTATTTCAGTGCCGGCTGAAGGAAGCTGCTTGACTACTGTTCCTTCCGGCAGTTCTTCATGTATTTCGGCTTTAACTGCAGCTATCCTTAGACCCATTTCATTTAAAACCCTCTCTGCATTTCTTATCCTCATTCCCTCCAGGTTCGGCATATAAGTCACTTCGTCATAATCCGAGGATCCGAGACTTACTACAATATCAACATATGAATCGCTCTTGACAATATCGTCAGGAGCCGGAGATTGAGAAACTATGTAGCCTTCTTCTACCGTACGGGAATAGGTCCGGGTCTGCTCCCCCATCTGCAGGCCGGCCTGGCGTATAAGCATTTCGGCTTCCCTGAGAACTCTTCCCTCAACCCGGGGGACAAAAACAACCTGGCCTCCGGAAGAAATAACAGTTTCAATTACTCCCCCTTCCCTTACCATAAGGCCCGGCGGCGGCGTTTGAGAAATTATGCTTCCCGAAGGAATATCAGGATTATATTTTCTTGCCACCAGAGATAAAGAAAGATTTTTTTCGCTTAATAGTTCCAGGGCCTCTTCAAGCGGCATTCTTTCTATATCGGGGACTAGTACTTCCCGGCGATCGTGCATTATCCTTTTTATAAGTATATTGACCGACCACGCACCGACCAAACCGGCAGTAACTACAACCGCGAAAGTTATCAATGCAGTTTTTGAAGCTTTTTTCTTTAGTTTTTCTAAATTTATATTAAATTTTTTTTTCATTTTAAAATTTGTCTGAAAGTAGAATTCCGGCAGTTTTCATGTTACATTAAGAATATAAGATAATACAAAACTAAAAGAGCAAGCGCAACTGCAACAACGCAAATCCAGCATGGTGGTCCAGATTCCTTAGGGCGCCATGTACTTATTTTTTTCCGGGGGTCTTCCAGTGACCTTCCTACAATACCAGGCCCAAAACGAACCACTATCTCTATCCCTTCTTTTGTGTCTTTTACATCAGCGACCGTTGAAGAGATAGGAAGAAAAGTGTCATCCTTTCTGGCACCCAGAAGATGCGACAGGTATATACCTATATCCCGCATATCTTTTATTTTAGTAAAAACCATGTCTCCCGCCTCTATTTTTTCCACTCTTACGGCCGGAGTTCCGTCAACTTTAACAATTTCCGTATCAAGAGCAACAAGGGTGCTGTATGCGGGCTCGTTTCCCTGTTGAAGTTTAAATTCTTCAGCCACCGATTCTGCATCCGTCAGGTATCTGAACTGCCGAAGATTAAGCCTCTGTGTCTTCAGCATTAAATCCACTTCGTAATCTTCACCCGTATCGTACTTAACCACTTCTTTAATTCCCTGTTCCATAATCGCCTTTACCCCTTCACTGTCTCCGCTCCTGTACATTTCGAAAAACCCTCTCGGTTTTTTATCATCCAGTTTTTTTAGAAGCGTCTGTTCCATATTCTGTGTAACATCGCGAAGGCTTCCTTCTTTAAGGCGTTTGGAATAAAGTTCTTTTTCAAAAGAAAACCAGTTTTCATTAATATCGGTTTCACATATTTCCGGATTGCATCCGGAAACCGACGCAATTCTTACTATTTTTTCATCTCTTATGTTAAATATAAAAAGAAAAAGTCCGTAAATACCGGCCTTTACTGACCTGAAACGGCATTTAAGTATCCCTATAGGATGTATTTCTTTTGAAATATTCTGAAGCGCCAGCGAAATATTTCCGTCCGCAACCCGGTAATATTCCCTGGCTTCTTCAGGGCTACATCCGGTTTCTTCGGTAAGAACTTCTATATCGGCTTTGCTTACAGGTTTCTTGGATGCGATAGCAGATAAACCTCCTTTAATTTTTTCCTGGAAAGATGCGTGTATCTCTGGGTCGTCTGCAGCCGCGCGTGTCCAAGCAATTCTTGAACCGTTCTTAAATTACAGCCGTTTTCAAGCATATGAGTCGCAAAACTGTGCCTCAAAGTATGAGGCCCTATATTTTTAGTGATTCCTGACAGCACGGCCTGTTTTTTTACTATACGGCGGATGCTTCTTTGATTCAGGCGATTTCCGCGGTAGGTTATAAAAACCGCTTTGCTGCTTTCTCCCCATCCGCTTTGTTCCCTTAAAGCCAGGTAGCGGTACATCGATTCAATTGCCGGATGCCCCATTGGCGCAATTCTTTCTTTTCCGCCTTTTCCCTTTAAAAGAACTGTTCCGCCCAGTAAATCCAAATCTTTTATGTTGAGAACGGCGGATTCTTCAACACGGCACCCGGTAGAATACATAAATTCTATAAGGGCCCTGTTTCTGACTGTAAGCTTTTTGTTTGAAACGGCAGCATTTATTATGGCTGTTACCTCATCAACACTAAGAACCTCCGGAGCCCGGACCGGCGCGGCCGGAGAATAAACTTTATCAGAGGGATCCGAATCTATTAACCCTGCCTTCAGCATATACGCAAAAAAACTCCTTAGGGAAGATAGCCTCCTGTTTACTGAAGCCCTTGAGAGTTTTCCCTGAAGTTCTCCCAGGTATTGTCTTATATCCGTATGTTTTACAAGGGAAAAATCTTTTAATCCTTTTTTAATTAAAAAATCCGAAAAGTGCTTCAGGTCTTTTTTATACGCATTTAGCGTTGCGGGGGAATACTCTCTTTCATACTGTATATATTCAATAAACTTTTTACGGCAGTCTTCCGGGAATTTTTCTGTGTTTTCCCTTTTTTTATTCATCAGGCATATGCAGTATCAAATACCGCTTAAAACTATTTTCGTGATTTTTCAAGGGCTTTTTCATAATTCATGGAAAACCTGCATTTAGGATATCCGCTGCAGGCAAGAAACATGCCCTTTCTTCCTCTTTTTATTGTAGTATCTTTTCCGCATTCGGGACATTTTTCGAATCCAATAGGTATCTCTATAAGCTCCCCTTCTTTATCGATAGCCAAGGTTGTCTTGCAGGCCGGAAATTTACTGCAGGCCAAAAATTTACCGTACCTGCCGTTCCTTTCAATCATAGCAGAAGAACACTTGGGGCATTTTATTCCTGATTCTTTTTCTTTTACTATGTTGCCGTCCTCGTCGATATTATAAGTGGTTTTACAGTCCGGAAATCCGGTACAGGCTAAAAACTTGCCGTTCCGGCCTCTTCTTATTACCATAGGCTCCTGGCAGGAGGGGCATATTTTGTCAGTTTCCTCATCTTTGGTTCTTTCCATATTTTCAGCGGCTTTAATCAGCTGGTCTTTGAAACTTTTGTAAAATTCTTCAAGCATTTCTTTCCATTGCATCTTTCCTTCTGCAACAAGATCAAGATTTTCTTCCATTTTTGCGGTAAATTCCAAGTCAACTATTGTCTGAAAATGATCCTGAAGCCCTTCTATAACTTCAAAAGCTATTTCATACGGGATAAGCCGTCCCTTATCAGAAAAAACATATTTTCTTTTAAAGAGCGTATTCAGTATGGAAGCATAGGTTGAAGGACGGCCTATACCATTGTTTTCAAGCTCTTTAACAAGAGTTGCCATAGTGTAGCGCGGCGGCGGCTGGGTCTGGTGAGAAAGGGCCTCGAGTTTTTCCCAGTTCAGCAGGTCTCCCTTTTTCACACCTGTAATGTTCTGCTCTTTTATGTCTGCCTGCCATATCCTGTTATAACCGTCAAAAATAATTTTCTGTCCGTTTGAACGGAAATTGTATCCGGAGCATTCCATATCAACTTTTATCATTTCAAGCACAGCAGGTTTCATCTGGCATGCCACAAATCTTCTCCAGATAAGTTCATAAAGACGGTACTGATTTTTATCCAGGGTGTCCTTTAAATCTTCAGGTTTTATATTGACATCAGTAGGCCTTATACATTCATGGGCTTCCTGGGCAGATTTTTTTGATTTATAAAAATTTGGTTTTTCCGGAACATATTCCGGGCCAATTTGCGCCGTTATATATTTTCTGGAGCTTTCAACTGCTTCCCGGGCAATTTTAACCGAATCTGTCCGCATATAAGTAATAAGGCCGCCGGTAGAGCCATCCGGAAGGTCAACTCCCTCGTAAAGCCTCTGCGCTTCTCTCATTGTTGCGTACGGTGTCATCTTAAGCTTACTGTAGGCTTCCTGCTGGAGAGTGGATGTTATAAAAGGAGCGTAAGGCCTGTTTTTCCTGCTTTTTTTACCTATTTTTGCAATAACGGCTTCAGAAGAGCTGCATTCATCTACTACCTTGTCCGCCGTTTCTTTATCCAGATCAAACTTTTTTATTTTTTTGCCTTTACGTCCCCACAGGGCTGCTTCTATGCAGATATTTTCTTTGCCAAGTTTTCCTTCAACCGTATAATAGTCGCGGGAGGTAAAGGCTTCTCTTTCCTGTTCCCTGTTTACAATAAGCCTGAGAGCTGGCGACTGAACCCTGCCGGCCGAAAGCCCTCTTCTTATTTTTTTTGAAATCAAAGAAGACACTTTATAGCCCACTATTCTATCAAGAATTCGTCTTGCCTTCTGGGCATCAACCAGGTTCATGTCTATGCGGCGCGGAGATTCAAGAGCGTTTTCTATCGCCCTTCTGGTTATTTCATGAAATACTATTCTGTCAGCTTCTTTTTCGGCCCCGGCATTACCGGCAGCCTGCAGAATATGCCACCCTATAGCTTCACCCTCCCGGTCCTCATCCATTCCAAGGTAAACCCTGTCAGCTTTTTTCATTAAGCCGGCGATCTCTTTTATTATTTTGCCTTTTCCCCTTATTGCCTCATACTGGGGCTCAAAATCTTTTTCTATATCAACACCAAGCTTCTTTTTCGGCAGATCCATAACATGACCCATACTGGAAATTACCTTGTGGCTGCCTCCAAGAAACTTATCGATCACTTTGGCTTTTGTGGGTGACTCTACTATTATAAGTGGTTTATTCATCTGTTAATTTAATATATTTATCTCCATCTATCTTTTTTATCCGTCCTTTTAGCTCCAGACTGGTCAGCTGAGACGCAAGAAAACTTATATCCATTTTAAGTTTGTTTTTTATTATGTCAACATGAGAAGGCCGGGAACTTAAAAAATTTAAAATTTCAACAGCGGTTTCGCAAAGATTTTCACTTTCATATTGCTCACACGCTTTTTTCAGCTTATTGCTGTCCAGCTGACCCTTAATATCCTCTATTATTTCTTCAGCGCCCGAAACCGGTACAGCTCCATCTTTTATCAGATCAAGACAGCCGCGGCTGCCTTCGGCAAAGACACTTCCCGGAACCGCGTAAACCTGCCTGCCCTGCTCGGCCGCAAAGGATGCTGTTATGAGGGCACCGCTGCGCTTAGCGGCTTCTATGACAACAACGCCGTGAGACAAACCGCTTATTATCCTGTTGCGCCGAGGAAAGTTAACCGGGCTCGGATTCTCATCGGGAGGAAATTCACTTAGTACTGCGCCGGCAGCACTGATTTTTTCAAGCAGGGTCTTATTGGAGCTTGGATAAGGCTTATTCAGCCCGCCGCCCATAACCGCTATTGTCCTTCCTCCCGCTTTAAGAGCCGCCCGGTGCGCTTCTGTGTCTATGCCTGTCGCTGCGCCGGATACAACACTAATACTGCATAAAGCCAGGCGGCGGGCAATAAGTGCAGCTACCGTTTTTCCGTAATCCGAAGCTTTGCGGGTACCAACCACCGCGATAGAATTGTAATCAGATATTTTTAAGCATCCGCTGGAATAAATAACAGGAGGAGGATCGTGTATATGTTTAAGAAGAAAAGGGTAATCATCGTCCCCGTAACAGTAAACACGGTACCCTTTGTTGTTTACTTTTTCAAGTTCTCTGTAGGCGCCGGACAAATCGGAAAGGGCCTTTTTTATAAGAGCGGAAGAACTCACGGTAATTTCCGCGCGGGCCGCGATTGATTCCTCCGCGCAACCTGCTATTTCATCTATATTTTTGCCAAAAGCATCTATCAGTCGTTTCAAAGTTACGGGGCCTATACCTTCAGTGGAGGAAAGACTTATAAAGGCCGCGGTCTTTCTCTTATTAAATTTACTCATTTTTCCATTCAGTAAGCGCTTCGGTTGTGCGGAAATATATAAAGGCGTCATATCTGAGCGGCAGTATTGTAGGCACAAAGTTTCCAAGATGTTCCGTTGCCGGATTATATACAACGCCTATAGCCCTGTGGCCGCGCGGGGTCATAAGTTTTCCTTCACGGTTTGTTTCATCAAACAAAAACATCAGCTTGTCATATTCCTTCTTATTAAACAGATATTCATAACTGTCTTCAACAGGTTCGGGAATATTCATAATTTCACCCCTAGCGCCCCAGGAACTGCCGGCTTTTACCGTGCCACTTCCCGTGCCGAAACCTACAAGACAGACATTTTCATGTCCCAGATTTTCCCTCATAAGCTGTCCTATATTAATACGCCCCTGCTGCGCCATTATAGTAGCCCTGGCATCTCCTATGTGAGTATTATGCGCCCATATTATGCCCCGGCTTGCCGGACCATAGTATTCAAGCAGTTTTTCTACGGTTTCATTCATAAACTCTACTCTCACGTTCCAGTTATCCATAGAAGAGTCAGCCATAGCGCGAAAATGTTTTTCACCATAGACAAGTACGGCAATATTACGCTCAAGAGCAAGAGCATCGTCCCTGTCAAGTTGTTCAAGAATATTATCTTCAATCAGTTGGCGGGCCTCTCTGATCTGCGTACTGCAATCTGCCAGGGACTGCGAGTACGCCCTGGCATAGGAATGCATATTGCTTACATACCGCTCCATACACTGCATAAGTGAAAGTATCTCATCGGCAAACTCTGTATCTGAACTTTTGAGTGTTTCAATTATATCAAAATATGCCAGTTCTATACCGTATACGTCCATTCCATAAAAACCAGCTTTTGAAACAGCCTCGGCATTATATCCGGCCAGCCATTGTACAAGTTTAACTACTGTTCCATTTTTCCACATCCAGGGCGGCCACCGGTTAAAAATGCCAAAAAGATCTTCCATATCGGAAAATTTTTCTTTACCCTTGACATAGCTGTTCAGGCGGAGGTGAGCAGGCCAGTCTCCTTCAACAACCACAAAATCAAAACCGTAATCGCTTATAAGCTTTTTTGTTATTTCCTTTCTCCATCTGTAAAATTCTAAGGTTCCGTGCGAAGCTTCACCCAGAAGCACCATCCTGGCGCCGGAAATATGTTCCATAAGCGGGGCAATATCATCAGGGCTTTCCAGAGGAACAGCTCCTTTTATGCCTTCTTTCTGTCCGGATGCGCAAGCAAGAAAAAGTACGGTTGAAGCGATTATTGAGCAGCAAACTATTTTTAGTGAAAAGATTTTTTTCATTTTACATTTAATTGTGATTTTCCAGCGTTCTGCTGCCGCAACGAATTGGATATAACAGCCAACCCGCAATATTAATACGGCACAGAGAAATTATGAAACATTTTTTAAAGAAGTTCGTCCTCTATCTGGCCCTGGCCGGTAAAATCACCGGAGGAGACGGACAGAGGCTCTTTCGGTTTCGAGGCACTTTCTAAAAAGTCCTTATTTTTTGAGCCGTCTTTTATGAGGCTGTCAATGAATTTTTCGTTTTCAAATATTTTAAGCATACTTGAAGGTATACGCCCGCTTGATATTATAAGTTTTTCCGGCGAAATATTAATCCCCTTGGCTATTTTTTTTATGTCTTCTTCATTTGAGGGCGGGTTTCTCTGGCCGGAAAGAATTTTTGATAAAAAAGATACATCCAGGGAACTTCTCCGGGCCAATTCCCTTAAACTTATACCTTCTTTCTTTATGCCTTTTTTTATCAGCAGGGCAAAATTCGAACCTTCCATTTTTTATCTTCCTTTCCGGAATTTATTGATAAGCACACTTTTTCCTTTTTAAATAAAAACTTCTAACTTCGGAGTATTTGCAGGCGTCTTTTTATAAGAATGACCTGTTTGCAATCGGGAAACTCCTCTATATAGCGCTGGGCTCTTTCAAAAGCATCCTGCTTTCTTCTCTGCTTTGCGGCTATATAATAATAACGATAAAGAGCTTTGCGGTAGTGATTCCCCTCACGGAAAACCTCTACATAATCTCCGTATATTTCTTCCGCGCGTTCATTATTCTGAATAGTTAAAAACAGATTCCCAAGGTAATAAAGCGCCGGGGAAGCCCAGGACTCTTTCTGATTATCAATTATAAAATCACGGGCCCGGCCGGAATTTATAAAATTATAAAAAAAGAATAAAGCCGCGCCAATTAAAATAACCGAGAAAAATAGTTTTTTCAGAATGGCCTCCCGTTTTATTCGGCAAGGAGCAGTAGGTCATTTTTCTCTATTAAAGTATGAGACATTGTTATTAATGCCGTAGAGGAACGGTCTTCCACGTCGGAGGTAACCGTAAGCTCTCCCACTTTTTTCATGAGAGTTCCAAGCACCCGGCCGGTCTGCGGATGAGAGACACGCCTGTCAGGGCGGTATATATTAAATTTATATCCCTCACTCACTCCATCCAGCCTTCCCAAGTCTATGAAACAATAATCATGATGGGCGTACATTTGTTTTTTGTCTCTGAATTCAACAATTGAGCCGTCAAAGCTAAAGTTTTCCGGAGCAATAAAATCATTGTATTGCCTCGGCTTTTCTATTTTTACTTCTTCAACTTCTTCTAATTCAATTTCAGGGACAGACGGCAGTTTTTCAACCAATTCGGGAACAATAAGCGTATCTCCCGGAAAAATCCAATGGGACTCTTTTATATAATCATTATATTCATAAATAAGACGCCATTTTTTCCAGTCCCCGTATTTTCTTTCAGCAATTTTTGCAAGGGAATCGGTTTTCTTTACGGTATAGACATCCAGTATAAGCTCCATTCCTTCCGGAACATCTATTCCCTCAGCCTGAGTTGTGACCCGGGGGGGAATGGCGGCATAGATTATCTCAGGTAAAACTAAGGCTGCTGCCAGAAGCACTACAAAAAGGTATTTTTTTGTTTTAATATTCATTTTAACTCCTTATTAGACTTCTGAATTCTTATTTTTAATGATAATATTAGTTATTTTTTTTGTCAAACACCGGCATCTAAAGCCCGGTACTGGCTGTCAATAATAATATCCGCACATTTTTTGTGTGATGAAATTATTTTATGTTCTTTTTTTAATATTTTCTCAACATAGCTATCCAGTTTATCACGGCCTCTGTCCTGCCTGTGCTTTTTTGTCTCTTTGTAATTAAGATCTATAAAAACTTTTATGTCAGCGTTTTTAAGGCTTGTGGTATAAGTTCCCTCAGTAATTAAAAGTTTTACATTTTCAACGTCAACGCTTTCTTCCAGTATGCAGTCTTTATCGTAATCTATAAGAGGTTTCTTGATTTTTCCGCTTTCCGAAAACTCGGGATTCTTAGCTGCTTTCAGGTGACTGTCAAGAAGCTCCATTTTTACTTCATGAACACCCACATGCTTTAAGCCTTTTTCCCTGTATTCTGTATTTGTTTTAGGAGGCCTGATGAAATAATCGTCCTGATGAAAAACAATAGATTTAAAACTGTCCCTCTCGCTGAAAAGCCTGCTAAGCTCGGTTGCTATTTCACTTTTACCGCTACCTGACTCCCCGGCTACGGTTACAGCAATTCTACCCGGTGAATTAAGCACTCTTTCTCTTA
>PWMP01000226.1 GCA_003558145.1 Elusimicrobiota bacterium | reverse complement strand
TCGGAGTTTATCCATAGGGAGCTTAAATTAATGAAGGACCTTGAGAAGGAACTTTCAAAAAAACACGATTTTAACATTGATTCGCACGAGCTTCATTTCTACGGGGTTTGCGGAGATTGCAGGGAATAAAAAATTTTATACGTAAGTGATAATAATTATCATTCACATTAAAAAAGGAGGTGTTTAAAATGCCAAAAGGAGACAGAACAGGGCCCGACGGCCTTGGCCCCATGACAGGAAGAGGCGCCGGATTCTGCGCGGGTTACCCGGTCCCCGGATATATTAATTCTGCTGCCGGCCGGGGTTCTTTCGGCTCCGGCAGAGGAGGCGGCGGCCGCGGCTGGCGTAGATGCTATTATGCAACGGGGTTTCCGGGGTGGTTGAGAGGCGCCTCCGGGAAAGAGCCGTCAGGTGAACCCGAAACTCTTAAAAGGGAACGAGATTTCCTGAAGCAGGGACTGAAGGAAATTGATGAGAAGCTCAAAGAGCTGGAAAAGGAATCCGGTAAGGGTTAATGATCAGTCAGTTGAACCGGAGGCGGAGTTTAAAGCTCCGTCTCCGGACCTGATTAAAAGGAGCAAAGGAATATGAAATTATGTCTTACATCAACAGGAAAAGATTTAGAGGCCTCCGTTGATCACAGGTTCGGCAGGAGCCGGTATTTTATTTTCGCCGCCACTGAAGGGAAAAAGTACCGGGTAATTGAAAACAGTGCCGCCTCGGCTTCCCAGGGAGCGGGAATTCGTGCTGCGCAAATTGTAATGGATCAAAAACCCGAGGCGGTTATTACGGGAAACCTGGGTCCCAATGCGAGCAGTGTACTTTTAAATGCCGGAATTAAAGTTTATCAACACGGAGGCGGATCGGTACAGGAGGCCATTGAATCTTTTAATAAAGGAGTCCTGAAAGAAATAACGCAGGCAACCGTTGGAGGGCACTTTGGAGCCGGAGGCGGCCGGGGGCGAGGTGGCAGAGGCGATTTCTCAAATAGGTGAAGAATTATTTTGACTGTTACAGCTGTTTTCTGAGTCAGGCTCTTGAATGCGCCAGGATGTCTTCCGAAGATCCGGTTTTACATAAAGAGGTTTTGGACCGGGTGATGATTAAAAGAGGTAGTTGCTCCGAATGAAAATTACCGTTGTTTACGACAATTTTAGATACTCAAAAGGTTTTAAAACCGGATGGGGTTTTTCGGCTCTTATCGAAAACGGGCTGGGAGAGAAAATGCTTTTTGATACAGGGGCAGATGCCGGAAAACTAATATTCAATATGGAAAAGTTTTCCGGGGGGATAAATGAGATAAAAGCTATTGCCTTTTCCCACCTGCATTGGGACCACACCGACGGCACCGGAGGATTACTCATGGCCAACAGAACCGCAAAACTTTATTTGCCTCCACTTTTTGAGAAAAAATTCAAAAAACCGGCCGAGAGTTTCAATCATGAAATTAAACCTATAGCTAAGAACGGAGGCCGGGTGATGGAAAACTGTTCCCTGACTCCCCTGTACAAAAAAGGAGAGGGGCCTGCGGAGGAGGGCCTTATAATTAAAGCCCGGGATACCGCTGCGCTTGTAACCGGCTGCGCCCATCCGGGAATACTCTTTATGCTTAAAGAGGCAAAAAAGATTGCCGGCAGGAATATTGATATGGTCATGGGAGGGTTTCACCTTAAGGACTCAGGTGTAGAAGAGGTTGAAAAATTAACATCAAGGCTTAAAGAAGAGGGAGTAAGGTTTTTTGCTCCCTGTCACTGCACGGGAGAAAAACAGACAGAAGTATTTAAAAGAAAGTGCGGAGGGGGGTTTATAAAAACAGGTGCGGGAAGAGAAGTGGAGTTTAATTAAAGGAGGAGTTATTTATGAGAATTGCAGTTGCAACTGAAGGAAATAAAGTTTCCATGCATTTTGGAAGATGCCAGGGATATACCATTTATGAGGTTGAGGGAGGAAAAATGACCTCGGAGCGATTTGAAAGCTCTCCGCCTCACCAGCCGGGCATGCTGCCCAAATGGCTGAAAGAAAAAGGAGCTGATGTTGTTATTGCCGGCGGCGCGGGAGCAATGGCCCGGCAGCTTTTCGGTCAGATGGGTATAGAACTTATACTGGGAGTCACCGGGCCGGTCAGAAAGGCCGTGAACGAATATCTTGAAGATCGACTGGAGACGGGACCCAGTACTTGTGACAGCAGCGGCAGCTGCGACCATTGAGGAGGAAAAATGAAAATAGCAGTTTCATCCCAGGGAGGGTCTTTAAATGCCCAGGTGGCTAAGAATTTCGGAAGGTGCCCTTATTTTCTAATCGTTGACAGTGAAACAATGAAGTTTGAACCGGTTTATAACCCCGCCTCTTCAATGACCGGCGGCGCGGGACCGGCAGCAGCCAGAGTAATAAATGAAAAAGGGAGCAAAATAGTTCTTACAGGGCAGGTGGGCCCCAATGCAATGAGCGCCCTGGCCGGCTACGGCATAGAAGCCGTTACTGTTTCTTCCGATACGGTTAGAGAAGCCGTGGAGGGTTACCTCAAGAACAAAAAAACTGAAGATTGAAAAAAATAGCAATTGCATCCGGAAAAGGGGGTACGGGCAAAACTACGGTTGCGGTAATGCTATCCCGTCTTCTTTCAAAGAAGTTTAAGGTTAGACTTCTTGACTGTGACGTGGAAAACCCCGATTGTCATATTTTTTTCAGCGATGCGCCAACCGAAAAAGAAGAAGTTTGTGTATTTTATCCTGAAGTAGACACTGAAAAATGCAACTGCTGCGGCAGGTGCCAGCAGGTATGCGAGTTTAACTGTCTTTTTGTTATGAAGGACAGACTTATGTTTTTTGGTGAACTCTGCCATTCCTGCAGGGGATGTAAGCTGGTATGTCCCCAGGGGGCTATAAGCGAGGGAAGCAGGCCCGTAGGTAAATTATTCAACTCTAAAGTGGAGAAAAATCTGCATCTGGACTATGCCCTTATGAATGTGGGGGAAGCAAGGGCTACCCCCCTCATAGAAAAGTTGAAGAAGAATTTAAAGAGCGGGGCAGACTATGCAATATTCGATTCTCCTCCCGGAGCCAGCTGCCCGATGGCCGAAACCGTAGCCGGATGTAATTATGCTGTTCTTGTAGCCGAGCCGACTCCTTTCGGAATTTACGATCTGAAAATAGCTGCCAAGGTGGTAAAAAAACTTGGTGTTCCCTGCGGGATTGTTATAAACCGTTCCGGGGGAGAGGACAAAATAATAGATAACTTTGCCCGCCAGAAAAAAATTAATATTCTCTTCCGAATTCCTTATTCAAGGAAGTTTTCCTGTTATTACTCAAAAGGGGTAATAAAAGAAAACTTTTTTCCGGGCCTGGCAGATAAAATAATTAAAGAGATGCTTCGTATATGAAGAGTCTTGTTTTAATAAGCGGCAAAGGCGGTACCGGTAAAACCTCCATTACCGGGGCTCTTTCTGTTTTATTTAAAAATATAACAGTTGCTGACTGTGATGTTGACGCGCCGGATTTACATATCCTGCTAAAACCCAAAATAGAGGAAAAAGAGATATTTAGGGGAGGTAAACTGGCCGTCATTGACAATGATAAGTGCTGTGGCTGCGGTCGATGCCGGCAGGTTTGTTCTTTCGGGGCAGTGGAAAAAAATTTTACAGTTGACAGATTCTTGTGCCAGGGCTGCGGGGTGTGCTACTGGAACTGTCCGGAGAATGCCGTTACAATGTTAAGGAAAGAATCGGGTGAAAGCTATATATCCCGCATTAAAAACGGGAGAATGGTGCACGCCCTGCTGGAGCCGGGAGAGGAGAATTCCGGCAAGCTTGTGACGGAAGTAAAAAAGAAGGCCGAAGCAGTAGCTGTCGGGTCAGGTTCCGGAATAATTTTGATTGACGGACCCCCGGGCATAGGCTGCCCGGTAATAGCCTCTCTGAGCGGGGTTGATTTTGCCCTGGTAGTATGTGAGCCCACAAAAAGCGGTATACATGATATGAAAAGGGTTATTGATACCGCCGCTTATTTCGGCGTGCCGGTTAAGGTTCTGATTAACAAATATGATCTGAATCCGGAAAACAGAAAGAAAATAATAAAATACCTTGAAACGGAAAAAATTGAACTTCTGGCAAAAATTCCTTTTTCAGATAAATTTAACCGGGCACTTAAACAGGGAAAAACAATAATTGAATACGACTCCGGATGTGATGAGTCAATGCAGATTAAAAATGCAGTGTATAAAATAAAAAATGTACTTGACATATAAATTCTCTTTAACTCTTATAGGTATTATTTTATGTTGAACATATCTATAATATTGGCTGCCGGGGGAGCGGCGGGAATCCTGGGAGGTCTGCTTGGAATAGGGGGAGGAATAATACTTATGCCTCTTCTTCGCTTTTATTTCGGTCTTTCTCCGGCCATGGCTGCGGGAACCTGCATAATTGCGGTCTTTTTTACCACCCTGGGTGGAAGCCTGAGGCATTACAGAGACGGCAATATAAAACTTAAGCCTATTATGCCGGTTATACTCTCCGGGGCCGTCTTTACGGTTATTTTTTCAACTTTTTTCCCTCAAGCCGCCAGAAGGCCCTCTCTGCTGGATGCAGGAATAGGGCTCGTATTTTTCCTGGTATCTATGAGGATGGCAGCAGAAGGAGCAGCGGATTTTATTAAGAAAAGGCCCCCCGCCGGCCGGAGGGAATTAGGCGGAGCGGGCGGAATAAAGATAACAATAGGAGCCTTTGCCGGAGCTCTGCCGGGCCTGCTGGGTATAGGTACGGGGGCTATTCTTGTGCCCGCTTTCAGATTTCTTCTCAATGCGCCGGTAAAGGCGGCCATAGGCTCCTCGCTTGTCTGCTTTGCGGCAAACGCCTTAGTAAGTTCTCTCTTTAAAATATCCCAGGGCTTTGCGGAAGTTAAATTAGCCCTGCTTCTTTCCCTGGGCACCCTCACCGGGGCGGCTCTGGGGGCTGCAATAAACAGAAAATCCCCGCCGGCGATTTTGAAGCTTCTTTTCGGAGCAGTATTTTTTATAATAGCGTTGAAGTACGTTGGTGTTTTTTAGGAGGCTTGGATGGGAGATAAAATTTTAAAAAAAGCAAGAAAAAAAATTAAAAAAATAATAGAGGAAAATAACCTGGAGAATAAAAAAATAGAAGTCTTTTTCAGGACCCTCAAAAGCGAGGAGGCCATAGGTAAACCTTCAAGAAGTGATTATCCAATTGTAAAAGGCAAGGAAAAAGTCATAGAAGCGGAGCTTGCCGGAGTAAAAGCTCATGTTTTTACCGAATCCCCCCTTGATTTTACCGGCAGCGTTGAGGAAGCAATGAATCTGCCTCTTGAAAGCAGCAGAAACCGGGCAGTATTCATTGCCGCAATGAACGCCATACTCAAAAAGGCGGGAAAGATTGAAAAAGCCCTCCACTGCCGGGATGAGGAGCCCCAGAAATGCGCTGAAGAAATTTCCGTTCATATACGGAAGAAATATGGAAAAGTAAAGGTGGGCCTCATAGGGTTTAATCCTGCTATTTTAGAAGAACTCTCACAAGTGTTCGGGGCCGAAAACGTGAAATTGACGGACCTGGACAGGGAAAACATAGGGCGCGCAAAATACGGGGTGAAAGTCATGGACGGGACAAGGTATACGGAAAAACTTGTAAAGGAGTCGGACCTTGTTCTTCTTACCGGAACCACGCTGGTCAACGGAACCTTTGATGACATATTTGACCTGGTAAAAAGGTACAAAAAAGATTATATAATATACGGTGTAACGTCTGCGGGAGTATGCGCTCTTTTAAATCTTGAAAGAGTATGTTTTTTTGGAAGGGACAGTTTGTGAAAATTTATATCGACAAAACAATAAAGTTAAATATATTACGCATAGTGAGTAACGCAATATGCGTAATGGATGTTAATTATGAAAAATCCCTTTGCTTGTGGAAAAGAAGAATAAAAAGAGAACTTTTGTAATAGAACATATGAAATAAAAAAATTAATTTGTGATGTTGAGAAATAACAGAGAGCAAGCTAGTTATTAGATAATGTCCTATAATTAACAAACTCATAAGAAAAAAGTAGAATGTAATGAATATATTTTGGGTTAATCCCAGGTTTATGTAAGAACTTGCTATCAACACCTTTTAACTCGGGGAGCCAGCTTTTCTTTTTAAGTTTTTATTTGGACCTGGGCAGTGAAAAAAAGCGATTGGAACCTCAAAAAATATTGATTTAAAAAGATTGACATGTACAAGTATTTTGCGTATAAGATAAATAAGAATTAAAGAAATATAAATAAAGGCGAAATGCACCTGATGAAAGAAAAACAGTTAAACTATTTTTCACTTATTTCCGAAGCGATTGTTTCGGACAAATACATTGAGGAAATACTTAATCTTATAGTAGCAATGACAGCTCAGCTGATGGGTTCAAAAGTCTGCTCCATAATGCTTCTTGACGAAAAAAAAGATGAACTATTTATAGCCGCGACCCAGAGCCTCAGTACACAGTACCGCAGCAAAGCGCCCATAAAGGTCGGCCAATCTGTAAGCGGCAAGGCAGTTACCGGTAAAAAACCGATAACCGTCAGGGATGTCAGAAAAGACTCTTCGTATATGTATCCTCAGATAGCCGAAAAAGAAGGAATTGTCTCAATGCTTGCCGTTCCTATGACAGTTAAGGGTGATATAATTGGAGTTGTTAACAGTTATACCGAAAGCGAGCATGAGTTTAGTGCTTCGGAGATAAATATGCTTCAGGCGGTAGCCAACCAGGCGGCTGTTGCAATAGAAAACACGCGTTTGCGCAACGAAGTCCTGAAGGCCAGGAAGGAAATTGAAAACAGAAAAAAGATTGAAAAGGCAAAAGGGCTGCTTATGCAGCAGCTTGGAATAAAAGAAAACGAGGCCTATGAGCGGATACGAAAAAAATCAATGGATTCAAGAAAAACTATGGCCGAGGTAGCAGAAGCCGTAATATTAACTGCCGAACTGGACAGGTGAAGGAATGAGGGTGTGAGTTAAAACTAAAAGGAGAATTTATGGGTACATCAACAATTATTTTGCTGGCTATTTTTATAATAGCTGTTCTGGCAGCAGTCAGTGTTTACAACAATCTTGTAAAATTTAGGAACAGGTTTAAAAACGCCTTTGCCCAGATTGATGTCCAGCTGAAAAGACGCTACGACCTTATACCAAACCTGGTGAAAACTGCGAAAGGCTATCTTAAGCACGAAAGGGAAACCCTGGAGGCCGTTGTTAATGCGCGAAAAATGGCAGTTGCAGCTGAAGAGAAGGCGTCGGGTCATCCGGAAGATCCGGGTGCCATGCAGGATCTTGTCAGCAAGGAATCACAGCTGGGTGGCGCACTGGGAAGGCTTCTTGTTACGGTAGAGAGATACCCGGACCTGAAAGCGAACCAGAATATGATGCAGCTGAGCGAAGAACTTTCTTCCACAGAAAACAAGGTGTCGTTTGCCCGGCAGGCTTATAATGACGCGGTTATGAACTACAACAATAAACGTGAAGTTTTCCCTAACGTAATTCTTGCGGGCCCCATGGGTTTCAAAGAGGCGGTTCTTTTCAACATTGAGGACAAAAAAGAGAGAGAAGCGCCAAGTGTTTCCTTTTAACAGAGGATGCTTTTTTAAAAAAATAAAATGACTGCCGGGGTAATGGATTTTTTTGAAAGCCAGGATTACGCCAGGCGCAGGACGTCTCTTCTGGTTTTTTATTATTTTCTGGCGCTGATACTTATCACAGTATCTGTTTATGCTGTTTTTACTGCGATTTTTGTGTATTACGGTCAGTCTGAAAACGGAGTAACCGGCTATGTTTTATGGGACCCGGCACTTTTCGTTGTTGTAGCGGGAATTACACTGCTTGTAGTGGGCCTGGCTTCTATATATAAAGTCAAGCAACTTTCCGGGGGAGGGAAATCCGTCGCCGACTTACTGGGCGGAAGAGTTGTTGAGCAGGATACAAAAAACCCGTCGGAACGCAAGTTTCTTAATATTGTAGAGGAGATGTCCATTGCTTCGGGCGTTCAGGTCCCCCGCGCCTATATACTTGAAAATGAAAAGGGAATAAACGCTTTTGCGGCGGGCTTTTCCCAGGGCGATGCTGTGATAGGGGTGACGCGGGGCTGCCTTGAAAACCTTTCAAGGGACGAGCTTCAGGGAGTTATAGCTCATGAGTTCAGCCACATTTTAAACGGCGATATGCGCCTCAACATAAAACTTATGGGAGTGCTTTACGGTATATTTGTTATTGCTTTCATTGGCTATATGATATTGCGTTCATCCATGTTTACTTCCAGGTCCAGGTCGCGGAGCGGGAGGGGCGACGGCAGGGTTCCCATAGCTATATTCGGGCTGGCTCTTACTGCAATAGGCTATATAGGAGTATTTTTCGGCAACCTTATTAAAAGCGCAGTATCCCGCCAGAGGGAATACCTGGCGGACGCGTCTTCTGTCCAGTTTACCCGGAATCCTTCCGGGATTTCCGGCGCTCTCAAAAAAATAGCCGGGGTAAAGGAAGGCTCAAAAATTGAAAACAAGCATGCTCCGGAAGCAAGCCATCTGTTCTTCTCATCTAATTTTTCCGGAGCAATGCAAAGGCTGATGTCAACACATCCCCCCATTCAGGAAAGAATAAAAAGGCTAGACCCCTCGTTTGCCGGCGCCGCATCCGGACTTGCGGGAAAAGCTGAGCATTCAACGGTTGCCGGAATTGCCGGGCCCCCGGGCGGTAAATTAGCTATCAGTCCCGGGGATGTAACTTCTTCAATAGGCAACGTGCAGCCCCTTCACCTTGAATATGCCTCAAGAATAAGAAAAGGCATTCCTCCCGAACTTATTAAAGCGGCGCATAATACCGGCGGCGCCCAGGCTGTAGTGTACGCGCTGCTTTTAAGCAAAGAGGATGCTGTAAGAGAAAAACAGCTATCAATACTCAGGGAAAAATCTGAAAAAAAAGTTTTTGCATACGTTCGGGAAATGTCAGCAAAAGCGGCAGCGCTCGAAGTTGAATACCGGCTTCCTCTTCTTGATATAGCTGTATCCGCGCTTAAAAATATTGCACGGGACGCTTACACTGTTTTCCGTGATAACATTGGTATGATGGTTGAAGCTGACGGGAAAATATCCCTTTTTGAATATACCGTTCAATCTATGGTGCTAAGGCATGTGGAATCTTCTTTTTCTGCGCCCGCGCCTCCCAGAGTTGATTTCCACAAGCTGAAAGAGCTGAATTATCAGTGCCGCCTGCTTCTTTCACTTCTTGCCCATTACGGAATAGATGACAGCAGTAAAAAAGAAGCAGCTTTTCTGGAGGCAGGAAAAAAACTTGACATTACCGATGCCGCAGACTTTATCCCTTTCCGGGATTGCAGCTTTGAAAAGCTTGACGGGGCGCTGAAAGAACTGGACAGGGCCGCACCCGGAGTGAAGAAAAAAATAATAGATGCAGCTGTCAGCTGTGTTGCGGCAGACGGCTTCATAACTGCCGGCCAGGCCGAACTTATAAGAGTGACAGGTGATGCAATAGGTTGTCCTGTCCCGCCGCTTTTCCCGGGGAAAAGATAAATTTAAACAGGCGCGGAGCTTGACTTGACAAAGTAAAATTTCTTTATTAGCATAATTACACAAGACAAAGAAGTCTTTCCAGGCAAAGCCCGCCTTAATGAAATAATTCCGGACAATGATGTCTTCTGTTTTAATTACAGTTGTATTTTAATAAAACACAGGAGATAATTTTATGAAAGATACCGGGCTTTACAGCCCCTCAAAAGAACATTCCAGTTGCGGAGTAGGTTTTACAGCTAATATCCAGGGGGTTACTTCCCGTGAAACAGTAGAGGACGGCCTTGGAATGATTGAAAGGCTGGTTCACAGGGGCGGCATGGGCAGCGACGGCATATCCGGGGACGGAGCCGTAATACTTCTGGGGATACCCCATAAGTTTTTCTCATCGGTTATGGACTTTAAACTTCCCGAAGAAGGAAAATACGGAGTCGCTTTCCTTTTTTTACCGCTAAAAGAAAAGAAAAAGAAAACTATCCTTGATGAATTTTCCCGCATAATAAAAGAAGAAAAGGGCAGCGTTATAGCTTTCAGAGAGGTGCCTGTCAATACTTCATGCCTGGGCCAGGCGGCGCTGGAGAGTATGCCCGGATTTATTCAGGCCTTTGTTGAGTTTCCTTCTCTCAGCGGAAATGAACTTGAAAGAAAAATATATCTTGCAAGAAAGCAGATAGAAGAAAAGGCGAGACAAACGGGTTTTTCTCCGGAAGATTTTTATATTGCCAGCTTTTCATCCCTTACAATAGTTTATAAAGGGATGCTTGCCGGCAGGCAGCTGCGTGAATTTTACCCTGACCTGGAGAGCGGGCTTTTTCAAAGCGCATTTGCTGTTATACACCAGCGTTACAGCACCAATACTTTTCCTTCATGGCCGCTTTCCCAGCCCTTCAGGCATATAGCCCACAACGGCGAGATAAATACCATTAAGGGCAATATTAATTATATGAAAGCCAGGCAAAGCACTCTGTCTTCGGATCTGTTTAAGGAAGATATAAAAAAACTGCTGCCGGTAATAGAAGAAGGCTGCAGCGACTCTGCCGCTTTTGACAGCGTATTCGAGCTTCTTCTTAAGGCCGGGCGCGGCGCCGAACACGTTATGATGATGATGGTGCCAGAGGCCTTCGGGGACGCCTATCATATGAGTGAGGCCAGGCGGGCTTTTTGCGAGTATCATTCAGCCTTCCAGGAACCCTGGGACGGCCCGGCAGCCCTGGTCTTTACGGATGGAGTTAAAGTGGGCGCTGCTCTTGACAGGAACGGCCTGAGGCCGCTGCGTTATTTTATTACTTCAAAAGATAAAATAGTAATGGCTTCGGAAAGCGGCCTTGTTGACGCCGACCCGGCTGAAATAGTAGAAAAAGGGCGCCTGGGTCCGGGAAAAATGCTGGTAGTTGATACAGCCCGCTCCTCTGTGAAAAAAGACAGTGAAATCAAATCCTCTGTTTCCCGCCGCAGGCCTTACGGCAGATGGATTAAGGAAAATAAAATAGAATTGAAAGGATTGCTGCAGCCGGCAGCAGCCCTGGATACAAGCAGCCGTGACCTTCAGCTCAGGCAGAAGCTTTTTGGATATACCCTGGAGGACTTAAATACTATACTTGCTCCCATGGCCCGTCACGCACAGGAACCGGTAGGTTCAATGGGCGATGACCAGCAGCCGGCTGCCCTGTCTGAAAAACCCCATATTCTTTTCAGGTATTTCAAGCAGCTTTTCGCCCAGGTTACCAATCCTCCGATCGATCCCTACAGGGAAAACCTTGTAATGTCCCTGATGAGTTTTATAGGAGAAGAGAAAAATCTTCTTGAAGAAAATCCGCTTCACTGCAGGCAGCTTAAGCTTGCCCATCCTGTTCTTACAAACCAGGATATAGAAAAGATTCTTTACCGGAATGCCGAAGGCCTGGGCGCAGAGCGGATAAAAATGCTTTTTCCGCTTTCAGGCAGCGCTTCCGGCCTGGAAAAGGCAATAGAAGAAATCTGCCGGCAGGCCGAGAAAAAAGTAGACGAAGGAAGTCAGGTTCTTATACTAAGCGATCGGGACGTAAACGAGAAAAATGTTCCCGTTCCCTCGCTTTTGGCCGTTAGCGCAGTCAGCCGCCATCTTACGGAGAAGGGGAAGAGACACCTTGTAGGACTTGTGGTAGAAAGCGGCGAGCCGAAAGAAGTAGGTGATTTTGCCCTTCTTGTATCCTTCGGCGCCAGCGCTGTTAACCCGTACCTTGCCCTGGAAACTGTAAGCAGTTTTCCCGAAACGGGCATGACAGCTTCCGGAATTAAACAGGAAGACGCTCTGGATAATTATATAAATGCGGTTAAAAAGGGAATCCTTAAAATAATGTCTAAAATGGGAATATCCACTATACGCAGCTACAAGTTTGCGCAGATATTCGAAGCGGTAGGTTTAAGTTCCCGGCTGACTGAAAAATATTTTCCGGAAGTAGAGACTTCAATTGAAGGTATTAATATAGAGGATATAGCTGCCGGCGCGATTAACAGGCATAACCGGGCTTACGGCCCGGGCAAAAACAATATCCTTGAATCCGGAGGCAGATTCCGTTACAGGAAAAACTTATCTAAACACCTGGTAGTCCCGGAAACAATTGTCTCTTTCCGACGGGCCGTCCAGGAGAATAATTGGGATGAATATATGAGGTTTTCTGATTTGACGGATTCTTCCGGTTGCACACTTAGAAGCCATATGGAATTTAAGAAAAGAAAAAGCATTCCCCTGGAAGAAGTTGAAGGGGAAGATTCTATTATAAAAAGGTTCTACTCTTCGGCTATGTCGCTTGGCAGTATCTCAAAAGAGGCCCACGAGACCATAGCCCGGGCAATGAACTTTCTGGGATGCGCCAGCAACAGCGGCGAGGGGGGAGAGGATAAAAAAAGATATGCAACAGACAGCGTCTCTGCCGTAAAGCAGGTTGCATCGGGAAGGTTCGGGGTGGACATTGATTATCTTGTCAGCGCCGGTGAGCTGCAGATAAAAATGGCCCAGGGAGCCAAACCCGGAGAAGGGGGTCAGCTTCCGGGGGATAAAGTGGATGAGGCCATAGCAAGGGTAAGGAATTCTACTCCCGGGGTTATGCTTATATCCCCGCCGCCTCATCATGACATATACTCCATAGAGGATCTTGCCCAGCTTATATACGACTTAAAAAGCGCCAATACTTCCGCCAGGGTTTCGGTTAAACTGGTGAGCGAGTCGGGAGTGGGAACGGTGGCGGCCGGGGTGGCAAAAGCCGGAGCTGATATGGTGCTTATAAGCGGAGGCGAAGGTGGCACGGGAGCAGCCCCTCTTTCATCTGTAAAGGGCGCCGGAACCCCCTGGGAGATAGGCCTTTCGGAAACCCGGCAGACGCTGGAACTTAACTCTTTAAGGAGCCGGATAAGAATTCAGGTGGACGGGCAGATTAGAACCGGCAGGGATATTGTGGTTGGAGCCCTGCTCGGAGCTGAAGAGTTCGGTTTCGGGACTGCAGCTTTGATGGCTATGGGGTGCGTGATGGTAAGGCACTGTCATTCAAATACCTGTCCGGTGGGGGTAGCGACCCAGGACGGACGCCTGAGGAAAAAATTTAAAGGCAAAGAAGAATACCTGATCAATTACATGAGGTTTGTTGCCAGGCATACAAGGCAGCTGATGGCCTGTCTGGGCTTCAGAAAATTTGATGATATGGTAGGACGTTCAGCTTTTCTTGCGCCGTCTGAAGCCACCAAGGCAAAAGGGCTGGATTTCAGCAGGCTTTTAGCGGACACAAAAAGCGTCGATAAAATTTATGATCCCGCAAAAAAGACAAGAAGCGAAGAAAGCCTTAACCGGCGTATATTAAAGGACTCTTCTGAAGCGTTAAAGAAAAAGATACCGCTGGAACTTAGATATGATATAAAAAACAGTGACCGGGCTGTGGGTTCCACGCTGAGCGGCGCGATTGCCCGCCGTTGGGGCGGCAGAGGACTTGAGGATGACAGTATAAAAATATTTATGAGCGGCTTTGCGGGCCAGAGTTTCGGAGCCTTTCTTGCCCGGGGGATAACGCTTTTTCTCCAGGGAGATACAAACGATTATCTCGCTAAAGGCCTTTCGGGAGGAAAAATAATTGTCCGCCCTGAGGAAAACGCTCTTTTCCGCGCCTCCGAAAACATAATAGCCGGAAACGTATCTCTTTTCGGCGCTACGGGAGGGGAAGTGTACATAAACGGCATAGCAGGAGAGCGCTTTGCGGCAAGGAACAGCGGCGCCTCTGCCGTGGTGGAAGGGGTAGGAGACCACGGCTGCGAGTATATGACCGCCGGCACGGTTGTTGTTCTGGGATATGTCGGCGTAAACTTTGCCGCAGGCATGAGCGGGGGTATAGCTTATGTTTATGACCCGGAGGGAATGTTTGACACGAAATGCAACCTTGAAATGGTTGAAGTAGAGAGTGTAAACAGTGAGGAAGACAGGATAAAGCTTATGAAAATGATTGAAAAACATCATAAGCTCACTCAGAGCCTGCTCGCAAAAAATATACTTGATAATTTTTTCCGGGAACTTTCTTTTTTCGTAAAGGTTTTTCCCCTGGATTATAAAAAAGCCCTTGAGCGCATCAAAAAGAAAGAGGAAAGAGACTCGGAAAGAGAAGTTGTCACCGAGGAGGTCTATTGATGAGTAATTCATGCGGATTCCTTGATTACAGCCGAAAAACCCGAAGCCGCCGTCCGGTAAGGGAAAGGGTAAAAGACTTTAAGGAGATAGAAGTCGGCCTTAATGAAGAAAATATAAAAAAACAGGCAATAAGATGTATGGATTGCGGGGTCCCTTTCTGTCACGGAAGCGGCTGTCCCCTTTCCAGTCTGATCCCGGAATTTAACGGGCTTGTAAGTATCGGCAACCTGGAGGAAGCGTGGCGGCGCCTTCAGGAAATAAATCCCATGCCGGAAATAACGGCAAGGGTCTGTCCTGCTCCCTGCGAGTGGGCCTGCACACTTTCTCTTGGATTTGAGGGGGTTTCCATAAGGGACATAGAGCTTTTTATTGCTGAAGAAGCCTTCAGGAGAGGTCTGCTTGTTCCCAGTAAAGCGGAACAGGATACAGGAAAAAAAGTTGCTATTATAGGAAGCGGCCCTGCGGCTTTGGCTGCCGTTTCAATTTTGAGACAAAAAGGGTACTCTGTAACGGTTTTTGAAAAAGCTCCTCTGGCGGGAGGTATGCTGCGTTTTGGTATTCCTGACTTCAAGCTGGATAAGGAGGTTCTGGACAGAAGAATAAAAATTATGAAGAAGGAAGGAGTCAGCTTTAAGACCTCAACAGAAGCAGGAAAAGATATTTCGGCCGAAGAACTTGAAAAAAGATTCGATGCTGTTCTTATGGCAACAGGGGCCCGCGTCCCCAGGGACCTTAAAATTCCGGGAAGGGAACTGAACGGGATATATTTCGCTATGGATTATCTGGGCGGAGTCAATGAATACATTGCCGGCTTAAAAAAAGAAAAAGATATAATTTCCGCAAAGGGAAAAAAGGTTCTTGTTCTTGGCGGTTCTGACACCGGAAACGATTGCGCTTCCACTGCAGTAAGGCAGGGAGCAAAGAAGGTTTTTCAGGCCGATATCGTTCCCCGGCCTCCCGAGGGCTCCGGCAGGCTAAATCCGTCCTGGCCGCTAACTCCCCGTATTAATAAAACTTCCCCTTCTGATGAAGAGGGGGCCCGGAGGCTGTGGTCGGTACAGGCTGAGAAGTTCCGCGGCGGCGGCGGAAAAGTAAGAAAGACAGAGTTTATAAAGGTTAAATGGAATTCTGACGGGACAGCTTTTAAAAAAGAAGCCGGAAGCTCTTTCGGGATTGATACGGATATTGTTGTCCTGGCAATGGGGTTTCTTCATACCAGCCATAAAGGAATTGTAAAGGACTTTAGGCTGGAAAGCGACGAACGCGGAAATATAAAAACTGATCAATGCGCTATGAGCAGCCGTGAAGGAGTTTTTGCCGCCGGGGACGCAAAGTCCGGCGCTTCTCTTGTTGTGTCCGCTTTGCAGTGCGGCAAGCAAGCCGCTCTGTCAATCGATCAATATATTAAGTCCGGAAAATCCCGGATTAACCAAAAATGATAGCCATTATTGATTTCGGGTCGCAATATACAATGCTTATTTCGCGTAAAGTGAAAGAGCTTGGGGTAAAGAGCAGAATTTTTCCTGCCGGCTGTTCTTATAACTTTAAAAATCTCAAAATACAGGGAATAATTCTTTCCGGCTCGCCTTCATCAGTCAGTAAAAATAACCGCCTTAAAGCGGACAGGGAACTTTTTTACTCGGGGATTCCCGTGCTTGGAATATGCTACGGTATGCAGGCAATGGTTGATTGCTGCGGCGGCCGGGTAGGAAAAGGAATAAAAAGGGAGTACGGGAAAAGCATACTTAAAATTATCGGGAAAAGCCCCCTGCTGGAAGGGGTTGAGCAGGAAAGCAATGTCTGGATGAGCCACTATGACCGGGTGCTGAAAATACCTCAGGGATTTAGAATAATCGCCTCTACATCCGACCTGGAAGCGGCAGCGATAGAAAAGCGGAATAAAAAACTTTACGGTGTCCAGTTCCATCCGGAGGTGACCCATAGCGCCTGCGGAAACAGGATCCTTTCCAACTTTGTTTTCAATATATGCCGGGCAGAAAAGGACTGGGACCTGGGAGACTGGATAGACGATGCCGTGGATAAAATCAAGGAGGAAGTTAAAGGGGGTAAAGTTATAATGGCCCTTTCCGGCGGCGTTGACTCCAGCGTGGTATGCGCACTACTGTCGCGCGCGCTAAAAGAACAGTTTTACCCTTTTTTCGTTGACCACGGCTTAATGAGAAAAAAGGATATCGAACGGATAAATAAAGTATTCTTAGATAAACTGGACATAGCGGTTACAATACTTAATGAAAGGGAAAGGTTTTTTAAAAAACTAAAAGGAGTCAGCGACCCTGAAGATAAAAGGAAAATAATAGGAAACGAATTTATTAAGGTTTTTGTAAAAGCGGCCGAAAAAATAAAAGGGGCGACCCACCTGGCGCAGGGAACCATATTTCCGGATATAATAGAGTCTGCCGGAACCGGCAACGGAAGCGCAAAGATTAAGTCCCACCACAATGTAGGGGGGCTTCCCGAAAAACTTGATTTAAAACTGCTTGAACCTTTAAAAGAACTGTACAAGGACGAAGTCAGAAATATAGGCATAAAAATGGGCCTGCCGGAAGAACTCATAAAACAGCACCCCTTTCCCGGACCGGGCCTGGGCGTCAGGATAATGGGGCCCGTTGACAGTAAAAAGGCGAAGATCCTCAATAAGGCTGACGCTATACTGGAACAGGAACTTAAGGAAAACAGTCTTTATTACGGTCTGTGGCAGGCTTTCTGTGTTTTTCTTCCGGTAAAAACAGTAGGGGTAATGGGTGACGCCAGGACCTACGAAAACGTAATTGCATTAAGATGCGTAAAATCAACGGACGCCATGACGGCATCATGGGCGGATTTGCCTCACGGGGCGCTTGAGCGCGTATCCACGAGAATAGTAAATGAAGTAGAGGGTATTAACCGGGTTGTCCTGGACATAACAAACAAGCCGCCCGGAACCATAGAATGGGAATAGCCCTATGATCCGCAGGACTGTAGAGGTATACCGAAAAGATTCGTGCCCTGAAAGCAGGGAGCTTAGCTGTGAAATAAAAGAACTGGGGATAACTGAAGGCTACAGGGTATCCTTTTCAAGGCTTTACATTATTGAATTTGATGAAAACACTCTTCCCGTCCCCGCGGAAAAGAGGTTAAGGCAAATAAGCCGGGAGATACTGGCCGATCCTGTAGTTGAAGAATATTCCCTGGAGCTAAGGAATATCCGGGGCCTTTCGGTTGAAGTATATTTCAAAAAAGGAGTTCTTGATATAACGGGCCGCCGGGCCGTTGAGGCTTCCGCTTACGCCGGGCTTGACGAAGGGCTTGAAAATGTATCCAGCGGCAGCCGGTATATCATCAACGCCCCCGGGGGCGTTGATGATAAAAGATGCCGGTACATAGCCCAAAAACTTCTGTTTAATAAAGTAATACAGGAGGCAGTATACACCAGCTGCGGAATTTAAGGAAAATGAGAGTTGATTTAATTAAAATGTCTGCTGGCGAACTGGAAAAGCTTTCCAGGGAATATCTTCTTTCACTGACACTCGAGGAAATGGAAACAGTGAGAGAGTACTTCAGCCGGAAAAAAAGGCAGCCGTCCCGGCTGGAACTTGAATGCATAGCCCAGACCTGGAGCGAGCACTGTAAACACAAAACCATGACCGGCAGCGTTGATTACACGGAAAACTGCGAAAAAAAGCTTTACGGCAACCTTCTTAAGGAGACAGTTTTTGAAGCTATTGAAGAGATGGACACATCTCATTGCCTCAGCATATTCAAGGACAATGCGGGTATTATAAGTTTTACTGCCGGATGGGGCATAGCAATTAAGGCTGAAACCCACAATCATCCATCGGCCATAGAACCCTACGGAGGCGCTTCAACCGGAGCGGGCGGCGTAATAAGGGATATCCTGGGAGCGGGGCTTGGAGCCAAACCGGTTCTTAACCTTGACGTTTTCTGTTTCGGCCTGCAGGATACCCCGCACTGTGAAATACCCCCGGGAGTCCTCCACCCTATGAGGGTATTCAGGGGAGTGGTAAAAGGAGTCAGGGATTATTCTAACCGGATGGGGATACCCACATCAAGCGGGGCCATAGTTTTTGACCGGGGCTATACCTATAACCCGCTGGTTTACTGCGGAACCATAGGAATTATTCCGGAAAAATTCGTAAATAAAAAAGTAAAAGGCGGAGACCTTATACTTGTAATAGGAGGAAAAACCGGCCGGGACGGGCTTCACGGCGCGACTTTTTCCTCTGCGGGACTGGATGATGAAGCTGATTCGGCCTGTGTGCAGATAGGAGACCCCATAACCGAGAAAAAGTTTTCCGACATACTTTTAAAGCTTAGGGACGCAGGACTTTACAGCTCCGTAACTGACTGCGGCGCCGGAGGTTTGTCTTCAGCCGTGGGAGAAATGGCAAGGGAAACAGGCGCCGTCGTAAATCTTGAGAAAGTCCCGCTTAAGCAGCAGGGAATGGAGGCCTGGGAAATATTCCTTTCGGAATCGCAGGAGAGAATGGTGCTGAGCGTCCCTGCCGATAAACTGGAAAGGGCAGCTTTACTGCTTGAAAGCGAAGACGTA
Organism: Elusimicrobiota bacterium; assembly: GCA_003558145.1. GTDB lineage: Bacteria > CG03 > SLGR01 > SLGR01 > PWQF01 > PWMP01. The sequence continues at coordinate 7,507 of PWMP01000226.1, read as the reverse complement.
GAGTATGCGTGCATAGGCACTTTCGGAGGAGACAGTTTAAAGATCTTTTATAACAATGCGGTTCAGGCAGAACTGGATATGGATTTTCTTCACTGCGGTTATCCCGGTATCGTGCGCCGGGGGGTATGGGAAGACAAGAGCCCGGATAAATTATCGGTTAAACAGGCGGACCCGGCAGAGATACTTTCTAAAATTTTTGCAGATCCCAACGTTGCTTCCAAGGAAAAAGTTGTCCGTCAGTACGATCACGAGGTGCAGGGTAGCGCGGTGATAAGGCCGCTGGAAGGGATAAAACAGGACCAGCCCCAGGACGGGTGCGTTATACGCCCGATGCTTGAAAACAGCGCCGGTATTGCAGTGGGGCTCGGGATCAACCCCTTCTACGGCAAACAGGATCCCTACCGTATGGCCTTAAGCGTCAGCGAGGAGGCAGTCAGAAACGCCGTATCCTGCGGCGGGGATATAAGGAGAGCCGCCCTGATGGACAATTTCTGCTGGGGAGATACCTCCGACAGCCGTATATTGGGAGAACTTGTCCGGGCCTGCAAGGGATGCGGCGACGCCAGCAGGATGCTTAAAATACCGTTTATATCCGGAAAAGACAGCCTTAATAATTTCTATACGGCCGCCGCCGGAGTAAAAATAAATATTCCCGGGACGCTGCTTGTTAGCTGTGTGGCGCCTGTTGAGGACGTGGCTTTAAGCTGCCGCAGCGCTTTCAGCTCCCCCGCTAATTATATATACCTTGCGGGAGAAACTTTCTGCGAGATGGGACAGTCAATGCTTGCAAGGACTTCTTTTTGCAGCGGCTCACGGCCCCCGCTTCTGCGGGAGGGACTTTCGCCTAAAATACTTGAGTTTATCAGGCGTTGCATCAGATCCGGACTGCTTGAAAGCTGCCATGATCTCAGCGAAGGAGGACTGGCGCTTGCCGCCGCCGAAATGTGTTTTTCGGGAATAGGGGCCGAAATAGACATATCACCTGTGGAGCTGAAGGAAAGAGCGGATGAATCCTCAAAGCTGCTAAAGCTTTTTTCAGAGAGCAATTCCCGTTTTTTAATAGAAGTTAAAGCGGAAAATGCCCGCAGGGTTGAATCTCTTATGGATGTGCCGCTGAAGCTGATAGGCAAAACGGCCGCCGGAGGAATTCTTAACATAAGAGACGGAAACAATACGCTTATGAAAGAAAAGTCGGATAAATTTAAAGAAATTTATAGAGGGTCGCTGAAATGGTAAAAAAGGCGATTGTACTCAAGGCGCCGGGCACCAACAATGACTGCGAGACCCGCTTTGCCCTGAAACGGGCAGGGGCGCAGCCGAGCATTGTCCATATAAACAGGATAGCCTCGGGTGAAGTAAAGCTGGACGATTTTGCCATAATGGCCATCCCCGGAGGTTTTTCCTACGGAGATGAGCTGGGCGGCGGAAAAGTTTTTTCTCTTTTTTTAAAACACCGATTTAAAGAAAGTTTCGAAAAATTCATTAAAAAAGGGAAGCTTGTAGTAGGGATATGCAACGGGTTTCAGGTACTGGTAAAAACAAATGTCTTTCCTGAATTAGGCAGCCTGCAGCGGCTTAGTCTCACGTCTAACGACTGCGGAACTTTTGTGTGCCGATGGACGGAGCTGGAAGTTGATACGGGCAAATTCTGGTTCAGCGGACTGGACCGGCGTATAAAACTCCCCATAGCCCACGCCGAGGGAAAGTTTAGCGGAGATAAAGATATTCTGGAAAATATAAGCGGACAGGGGCAGATAGCAGTTAAATACCTGGATAACCCCAACGGTTCATGCATGGACATAGCGGGAATTGTAAACAGGCAGGGCAACGTACTGGGGCTTATGCCGCACCCCGAAAGGTATTTATTTGGATACCAGTATCCTGAATTGTTCAGGGAAAAGCAGGATGCCTGGGGTATGAAAATATACAGGAACATAGTGAAAAATGCCTAAAGAATACTGCGGCATATTCGGGGTATTCGGCCATAAGTCCGCAGGCCGGCTTAGCCGACTGGGGCTTTTTTCCCTGCAGCACAGGGGGCAGGAAAGCGCCGGCCTTGTGGTTGACGATAGGGGAGAATTTCATTCCAGAAAGGGAATGGGACTGGTAAGCGAGGTTTTTTCCGCGAAGGACATAGAAGGGATAAAAGGGACAAGCGCAATCGGTCATGTTCGTTATTCCACATCGGGAGAAAGCACGCCGGAAAACATACAGCCCATACTTGTGCGGCACAGGGACATACCCATTGCCATTGCCCACAACGGTACCATACACCGATCCAGGGAACTTAGAAAAAAGTTTGAAGATGACGGGGTTATTTTTACAACCGAAACCGACAGTGAACTTATCCTTAAGATGTACACCCGGCAGAAAGGATCCAGGCCGGAAAGGCTTAGAAAGGTGCTGAACAGGATTAAGGGGGCTTTTTCGCTGCTTGTTCTTTTTCCGGGTGAGCTCTACGCGGTCCGGGATGCGATGGGATTTCGCCCGCTGGTAATGGGCAGAAAATCAAGAGCGGTCATATTCGCTTCGGAAAGTTGCGCTTTTGACATAGAAGACGCGCGCTTTGAGAGAGAACTGAAACCCGGAGAAATAGTAAAAGTCAGCAGAAAAGGAGTGGAAAGCTTCTTTCTTGAAAAAGCCGAAAAATGCCGGTGTATATTCGAGCTTATTTATTTTTCCCGGCCGGATTCCTTTGTTTTCGGGCAAAGCGTTTATGAATCAAGGCTGAATATGGGCCGTAATCTTGCTATGGAGGCACCGGTTGAAGCCGATATAGTTATGCCTATTCCGGATTCTGCCAACATACAGGCCCTGGGATACGCGCGCCAGAGCGGCATTCCCCTGGAATTCGGGCTGCTGCGCAACCACTACATAGGCAGGACATTTATTGCCCCTCACCAGGAGATAAGGGACCTGGGAGTAAGAATCAAGCATACTCCCATAAGAACTGCGGTCAGGGGGAAGAGGGTAGTAATGGTTGACGATTCAATCGTCCGGGGGACCACATCCAAAAAACTGGTTGATATGATAAAAAAAGCGGGGGCAAAGGAAATCCATATGCGTATATCCTCTCCGCCTATAAAGTTTTCCTGTTATTATGGTATAGACACCCCTGATAAAAAGAAACTTATAGCAAGCAAAAAGAGCGCGGAGGATATAAGAAAATTTCTTAAGGTAAAAAGCCTGTACTATCTTTCAAGGCAAGGCCTTGAAAAGGCCTGCCGGGGGGACGGGTACTGTTTTTCGTGTTTCAGCGGTAAATACCCTCTGTAATATAATAAAAAGAGAAAACTTGAAGTAGAAGAAGAAAAGGAGGATGAACAATGGGAAGCGTGAAGGATTTAAGAGTAATAGAGCCGGCCGCCAGGGACAGCAGAGGTAAAGGCCTCTTTAGTTTTTCTGACAGGTATTCCGTTTTTGACTGGGGTGAAATGCCGCAGCATATAGAAGGCAAAGGTGCGGCCCTGTGTATGGTAGGGGCTTATTTCTTCGAAAGGATGAAGGAAATGGATATATCCAGCCATTACCGCGGGCTTGAAGAGGACGGCGAAATAAAGACCCTTGCCCGGCTTAATAGCCCTTCTAACGTAATGGAGGTTGACCTGGTCAGGGTGCTTAAACCGCCTTTTGAAAGAGGCAGTTATGATTACTCCTTGTACAAAAAAGAAAAAACCAACTTTCTTCTTCCCCTGGAAATAATATACCGTAACGCTCTTCCTGAAGGTTCCAGCGTATTTTCCCGTATAGAAGAGGGTTCTCTTAAACCTGCTGATATCGGTTTTGACCAGATTCCAGCTCCCGGAACCGTCATAGAAAGCCCCCTGGTGGACGTATCCACCAAGCTGGAATCAAAAGACAGGTATATGGACTGGGATGAAGCGCAGGAGATATCCGATCTTTCGGATGATATGATAGAAAAGGTAAAGTCGCTTATTCTTAAAGCCAATGATCTGATCAGCGCGGAAGTTTCCCGTTTAAAGCTTGTTAATGTTGACGGCAAGCTCGAGTTTGCACTGGACGAGAAAGGGCGGATAATAGTGGTTGACGTGACGGGAACTCCCGATGAATGCCGCTTTGTTTACAAAAGCCTTAACGGGATATCCGTGAGCAAGGAAATAATGAGAAAGTTCTACAGAAAAACATCCTGGTACCGGGACGTGAAAAAAGCCTCGGCCGGCGGAGAAAAGGAATGGAAAAAACTTGTTTCCAATCAACCCCCCGATGTTCCGCAGGAACTTATGGAAACGGTATCATGGGTATACAAGTCTTTCTGCAACTCCCTGACAGGACGCAGCTTTTTCGATGTTCCCGCTTTTGAAGAAGTGATAGAAAGGCTGGAATCTTTCCGGGTTTAAAGGAGAGTCTTTTTGGCGGAAAATAAAATAAAAGTTTCCGGGACAGGGGTACCGGGGCTTGACGAAGTAATTGACGGGCTGAGAATAGGCGATAATGTCGTATGGCAGATAGACGATATTGAGGATTACGCTTATCTCGTCCGATCCTTTGTTTCGGAAGCATTAAAGAACAAGAAAAAGATTGTTTATTTCCGTTTTGCCTCACATTCCGCCCTTCTGGAAAATCTAAAAGGAGTAGAGACATTCACCTTTGACCCGGCAGAGGGTTTTGAATCCTTTACATTAATGGTCAGCGCTGTTATAGAACGGCTCGGCCGGGGAGTCTATTATGTTTTTGACTCTCTTTCGGAACTTCTCACGGCCTGGGCCACCGACCTTATGATAAGTAATTTTTTTATGGTTACCTGCCCCCGCCTCTTTGAACTGGATACAATCGCCTATTTCTCCATAATGAGAACCAGCCATTCCCACAAGGCGGTGGCGAGGATACGCAAAACAACCCAGGTTCTTGCTGATATATACCGGGTTGACGGCTCTGTATATGTGCATCCCCTTAAAGCCGAAAACAGGTATTCACATACGATGTTCCTTCCCCACCTTCGCATAGATAAGGTTTTTGAGCCGGTCACCGACAGCATTAAAACCGTTGAGATATTTTCAAGAGTCCGCAGCAGGGAAAGCGCTCCGGTAAAAAGAAACCTGGATTACTGGGACAGGCTCTTTATGCAGGCCCAGGAACTTTCAGGCTCAAAAGGGAATGAAAAAGAGACCCGGAATATGACTGACCGGCTCTGCAGGATAATGATAACCGAAAATCCAAGGATGCTTAAACTTGCCAAAAAATATTTCAGTTTAAAAGACCTGCTTGAGATTAAATACCGTCTGACCGGCACCGGTTTAATAGGAGGAAAGGCGGCGGGTATGCTTCTTGCAAGAAAAATACTCTCGTCAGATGGGGAATTGGACTGGGAAAGTTTAAATGAACCCCACGATTCCTTTTTCATTGGTTCAGACATTTTTAATTCATATACCGTTGAGAACGGGCTCTGGAAACTTTACCTTAAACAGAAAGACCCCTCCTCTTATTTCTCTGCCGCTGAAGAACTTAAGAAAAATTACAAGAAAGGGCGTTTTCCCGAAGAGGTAAGGGAACAGTTTCAGCAGATTGTAGAATATTTCGGGGCGTCTCCGGTAATTATAAGGTCAAGTTCACTGCTGGAAGATGCCTTCGGCAACGCCTTTGCCGGCAAGTACGAGAGCGTTTTCTGCGCCAGCCGGGGAACCCCCTCCCAGAGGTACGAGGCTTTTGAAAATGCGGTTAGAAAAGTCTACGCCAGTACAATGAGCCGTGATGCCCTCACTTACAGGAAGATGAAAAACCTGCATAACTCGCGTGAGCAGATGGCACTGCTGGTCCAGCGGGTTTCGGGTTCTCATCACAGAAAATATTTTTTTCCAGTTGCCGGCGGGGTTGGCTTCTCCCATAACAGCTATGTATGGAACAAAAAACTTTCTCCGGAGGCGGGAATGCTTAGGATTGTCTTCGGGCTTGGTACCAGGGCGGTCAACCGGGTGGAGGGAGACTATCCGAGGATGGCGGCCCTTGACGACCCCCGGATACGTCCCTATGCGCAGGATGATATTCCAAGATACTCTCAGCGCAGCGTAGATGTCATAAGCACCCAGGAGAATGCCCTTTCAACGGTGCCCTTTATGGATCTTATTGAGCAGGCGGGGGGCATAGCCTTGAATCTTGTGGCCTCAACCAGCTACGGCTCATCCGGAGATGATTACAGGGTCCCCACGCTTGACGGCATAATTGAAGACAAAAAAATAATATCGGATTTTAGAAAAATACTTAAAACCCTTCAGAAGGCCTACAGCTACCCTGTGGAAATAGAGTTTACAGTTAACTTTTGCGGGAAGGGCGAAGCGAAAATAAACCTGCTGCAGTGCAGGCCGCTTCAGACAAAGAGGGCCGGAAAAAGGATATCCATTGAATCGGCTTCGGAAAATATGAATGTTTTTTTCAAATCCTCGGGCAACTTTATAGGCGGAAATGTTTGCCTTCCGGTAAAAAAGATAGTTCACATAAACGCTCAGGAATATATCCCCTTAAGCCGGAGGGATAAACATGAAACAGCTCGTATTACCGGAAAGATAAACAGGCTGATAGATAAAAAAAATACTCCTTCAATGCTTATAGGTCCCGGCAGGTGGGGAACAACAACTCCGTCGCTGGGAATCTGCGTAAATTTTTATGAAATAAATAATTTCAGCTTTCTTGTAGAAACATCCCTTCCCGAAAAGGGATTTATGCCGGAGTTTTCTTTCGGCACGCATTTTTTTCAGGACATTGTAGAGACCGACATATTCTATACCGGCCTCAGCGAAGGAAGCGGGGAAGGGGGGCCGGATACAGAGCTGCTGGACTCTCTAAAAAACAGGCTGACGGAGATGCTTTCCGGATATGAAAACTTTAAAAATGTAGTTGGAGTATATGACGTATCCGGATTGGAAATGAAAGTAGTTTCCGATATAGTCTCCCGCAGGATTGCCTGCGTTTACAAAAAAACTACTTAAATGCTTTTATTCAGGACGCTTTGCCATTAAGGGAGAATTTCTCTTATGCGAGCTTTTTTCAATCAGGCGCTTTAGCTTTAAAAGATTCCGGCTGTCCGCTTTGCATTCCTCTCCCCGGTCCATGACCGCAAGTGTTTTGTCCAATTCGGAGTAGCTTATGCCGAGTTCTTCCTTGTCTGTCTGCCCTTCAAAGAAATCCGGAGATGGGGCTTTTGAAAGTATTTCACCGGGGACTCCCAGAATAGACGCCATTTGAAGCACTTCGCTTTTATAGTAATCCGCAAAAGGGCTGATATCTCCGGCCTGGTCTCCCCACTTGGTGAAATAACCAGTCATTATTTCGCTCCTGTTGGAGGTGTTTAGAACAAGCATATCCAGGGATGCCGCCTCCTGGTAAAGAAACGCGTTGCGCAGCCTGGCCGCGAAGTTGCCCTTAAGAACCGGATCCCTTTCTCCCGTCAGATCGGAGAATATAGCTGTCAGCCTGGTCAAATCATATATTTTCAGTTTGACTCCCAAAATTCCGCATATCAAACTGACATCCGGATTTACGAGACTGCCTTTGT